>CAKPJR010000008.1 GCA_934162925.1 uncultured Clostridia bacterium
CCAATTTCTTTTTTGAGTACGAATACTTCAAAGTATTCTTCTTAAAGGAATTTATTGTTTATTTTTCAATGTACTTTGTTCTCAGTTTTTTTGAGAACGTTCATTATTATACTACCCAAGTTTTTAAATGTCAACACTTTTTTAAAACTTTTTTTATTTTTTTAAAAAGTATTTTTGAGTACAAAAAAAATTAGCAATTTCTTCTTTTTAATGCTTATATTTTACGCCAATAATATTACTAATTTTATACTTTTTATTATATAGTTATAAAATATGTCTTCATATTTACTTGGTACTTTTTAATAATACCATTTTTAGTTTCAAATGTCAACATAAATTTTAATTTTTTTGCATTTATTTTTGTTGGTTTTTTCAAAAGCTGCTATATTAGGCTGTCAGTAGCCATTTAGCGTATCTTTTTAGACTGATAAATTCTTATAATATTATAGGATGTCTTATTGTAAGGCATAATATTAAATCTATTACCATTGTTATTATGATTGCTATACATAAGATTTTTTTGCTTTTGCTGCTTGCTCTTTCATTAAATTTATTTATATATGGTTCTATTAGATATATTAGTCCTAATCCTCCAATAGCGAAACTTAGAACAGACCTTAGACATACTTGTCCATCTATGTTAAGAAATAGTCCTGTATAATCCCACCATCTTTTATGCCAAACAGCAACCATAAACTCTCCAACTATAAGTTCTAATATTCCTGTAACTAAAGCCATTCCTACAAATAGTATTAGTGGATTTTTCTTAAATCTTTTCAAGAGCAATACTATTAATATTGCTCCAAATCCATATACAGGTACATATGGCCCGTATAAAAAGCCTCTGTTTTCTAATATATTCTCTGTTACTTTATAGAATATCATTTCATAACTCCATCCTATTATACTAGCTACAAAGAATATTTCTATTATATTGAATATATTGTTTTGTGCTTTTACTGTTTCTTCTTTTATTCCGTTTTTTTCTTCTATTGCTTCCATTTGTTATTTCCTTAATATTATTCTATTTTTTCTCTCTTATTAATATGATAGGTGTTAATTCTTTTCCTTGTCCAGATGGGTTATCTTTTATTAGCCCTTTTAATTCTTCTTCTGTTAGTTTAATATCAGAAGAATATCCTAATACTTCTTGTCCTAGGTCATTGGCATCCACTATCATGCAACTTATTCCTAATTTTTCTTTTATCTCATCACATACTTTGCTAGGATTTTCTGGGATTTTTATTCCTATATCTCCATATTCTTTCCAAACGTGATCATAAAATCCATCTAACCCACTTACTTCTTGCCCCACTATTTCGTAAAATACTCCTTTTTTTCCAAATAGTTTTGTAACTGCACTAGCTATACTTGCCCATAGCACTCTTAGTAGTCCAACAGTATCAATTGCGTATTGCATTTTTATTGTTTCTCCAACCCCAACTCCTGTATCTGGATGTGAAGCAAATTTTGATAAAAACTTTGCCCAGAATCCTATTTTTATTTCTTCTCTCTTCACAACTCTATTTTGGCACAATGCAATTATTTTTTCACTGCTAGATACTATGTCCCCCTCTTCATAAATTGGGCTTACATATTCTTTAAATATATCTATATAGCTTTCTCCTTGTTTTACAAATCTTGTTTTTATTGCATGTCTTAAATATATTTTACCATTAACTTCAATTTCTACATTTTTTCCCTCATTTGCAAAAAACTCCATACCTGTTCCACCTTTTTTATTAAATTATGAAATCATTATAATTCATTTAATTTATTTTAGCAATAATTATTAATATAAATTGTAATTTGTTTAATTGATTTAGGAAGTGTGATGTGAGAAGTGAAATTCGTAGGAATATGTCCTGTGTCTGTTCGAAAAATTTATATTATTTCAATAAATCATTCTGGGTGAATTCAGAGCAGTCCCCTTTTATCATTTGACAAAAGGGGACTACTCTAGAAATTCTTTCATACAAATTATAATTCTTTTAATATTCTGTATTGTTCAATAAATTTGTGATTTTATATGTAAATTCAAGTGTAAAATTTAAAATTTCATAATATTTTTTTAGTTTAGCTTTATCTAAAAATGATTCTGTTAAATTCGGCATTTCAAAAATATTGCCAGAAAAAAATCTTATATAAATTCTACTATTTTTCAATGTTAATTCAAAATCTATACCAGTTGAATTCTGAAAATCAATAAAGAATTCCATTATATCTGATGTTAATAATTGCATTGTTATTAAACTGTTTGTAGAATATATATCAAAATAATTTTCAAAATCCGTTGAATCTAACTTAATTTTTTCAATTTTAGGTATTATATTTTTGCGTTTATATTTTTTGTCTTTTTTTAAATATAATATTTCATTAAAAGTTTTTGGCATTTCTATTATAGTAAAAATACCCTTGAATAATTCATGATAATGAGTATGTCCATTATCATCCGTTGTGGTATTACACGTTTTTAAATCACTCATTATTACATTAAACCCATTATTTAAATCCATTTTCATTACATCTTCTGAATGATAAGTATCATATTTTTCAAATTCAGCTTCATCATATATTGTTTTATCTATTTTTTCATTTGGCATATAATTAATTTTTTCTTTAAATTGATTTAGGAACTCTGGAATTATAATGTTTTTATATTGTTCTACATATAATTCTATATCAGATTTTTTATTTTCCCTATTATATTTTTTATTTATATAAGGCATAGCAATCACAACTATAATTACTGCAAAAACAAATACTGATGCAATAGTAAAAAAAACAATGGAAAAAAAGCTCAAAATCAACATGATTAAAAAAGCTCCCACAATAGAACAAACCATTAATTTTATCTCTTTTGCATTCTTGTTGTTCTCAATAATAGCATTCTTTTTTAATTCTTCTAGATGTTTTAAATCCAACTGTTTAAGCATATTAGAATATATCTCTTCAAACTTTTTATCTGTATCTGTATTATTTTTTTTATTTGTAGTGTAGCTTTTCTTTTTATTAGTTGGAATAATAATTATTATAAATATAAGCAAGAGAAATGGTGTTATTAGATATAATAACGGTAAAAAAACTTCTAGCATTATAAACCTCCCCACAGTATTTTATAATTGTATTATAAGAACAAAAATAGCTATTTTGTTATTATTTTTTATTATTACTGAATTTTTAATAGTTTCTTCTCAAACGGAATCATTAATAGCATTACTAAACTATTTAAAACAATAGATACTACTGCAAATATCTTCACAAATTTGCCAAAGTTTTCCAATGATTCTATATTTACCGGCAAATAATTTATACCCTCTATTGTTTTTTCTATATTTGATATGTTGGTCAAACAATAGATTATATATAAAACTGTAAATACAACTAATACTATTATAATTCGTTTAAATATCTGCATTGCATTATCTGAATTAATTATAAATTTTTTTTGTATTCCAGATGTTGCAAATTTACAAGCTATTACAGTGACAATTAAACTAATTATAAGCATACCAATAAGTGACTTTTCATAATATGAAATAATAGCTTCTATCGAACTTAAAAGATTTATTTCCGAAGTAGTAGATAAAATATAATTAAAAATAAAACCACATACAAAAGTTGTTAATAAAGCCCATACTATTAGTCTCCAAATATACCCCCAAGTCATTTTACCTATTGATGTTTCCATCCCCTTCACCTCCTATATATTTGTAATACAAATATATTATCATATTCGATATTTTTTTACAACACTCTATTTTTTCACGACTCTAAAAATTTTTGGAACATTTGTCACTAGTTAACGATTTTTAAAAACAGCCTTTTTAAAAACGTTAATCCATGTAAGTGGGAATTCTAGAAACTGTCTTTTAAAATCACCAAACTTGGAGATTTTTTTAGAATGTCCCGAATGCAACAAAAAAATCTGTTCTTATCATTTTTCAGTATGTATTGAATATAATTATTATATATTTATATAAGTAGGAGATTTTATGGGTACAAAAGGGTTAGATTTTAAACATAAAGAAGTTGTTAATATTGTAGATGGTAAAAGGCTTGGTTTTGTTCAGGATGTTACAGCTGATTTAAATAGCGGCGTTATAACCTCAATTATTGTTCCTGGAAATTCCAAATTATTTAATGTGTTTTCTGGAAATAATGATATAGTAATCCCTTGGCAAAATATAAAATGTATTGGAGAAGATATTATTTTAGTAGAAATATAAAATTTCACAACAAAGCTGCTTTAATTCATCCCTTGTTCTCGCCGATTTGAGTTTTTGAATGAAATGAGGAAATCTCAAAGGCAATAGCCATTATAGCATTTTTTATATACTAGGAAATAAGAAATTTCCTAGTATATAAAAAATAAGAAGCGTTTTTCTTCGCTTCTTATTTATACATTTTCTTTATTCTATTTATTGCACTTTTTTCTAGTCTTGATACTTGTGCTTGAGATATGCCTATCTCTTCTGCCACTTCCATTTGTGTTCTTCCATTAAAAAATCTTTTAGAAATTATAGTTTTCTCTCTACCTTTTAGTTTTTTCATAGCTTCTGTTATTGTTATATTTTCCGCCCACATTTCATCTGTATTTTTTGAATCTTTTATTTGATCCATTATATATATGCTTTCACTTCCTTCATTATATATCGGCTCTTGCAAAGATACCGGATCTTGTATTGCATCTAAACTAACAACTATTTCTTCTTTCTCTGCACCTATTTCTTTTGCAATTTCTTCTATCGTTGGTTCTTTTTGTTTTTCTTTCATTAACTTTTCTTTGGCTTGTAAAGCTTTGTATGCCAAATCTCTCATTGATCTACTTACTCTAATTGGATTATTGTCTCTTAGGTATCTTCTTATTTCTCCGAATTATCATAGGTACCGCATAAGTACTAAACTGTACATTTAATGTGATATCAAAATTATCTATTGATTTTATAAGTCCCACACATCCTATCTGAAACAAATCGTCTGCATTTTCTCCGTCTTCCATTAAATCTTTGCACAACACTTAAAACCAGCCTTAAATTTCCATTTATAAATTCTTCTCTTGCTATTTGGTCTCCGTTTTTTATTTTTTTTAAAAGTTCATTTTTTTCTTCATTTGATAGCACAGGTAATTTTGCTGTGTTTACACCACAGATTTCCACCTTGTTCATCAAATCAAACCCTCCATTTGTAAATAATTATTATTTGTATTATTTACAAAAACAGGAAAAATTATTCTTAAGCTTATATATTAATATTTTCTTTTATGCTTTCGTATTTCTGCTCTCCTATGCCAGGTACATTTTTTATATCTTCTTTTGTTTTAAACTTTCCGTTTTCATTCCTATAATTAATTATTTTAAGTGCTGTTGATGGTCCTATTCCACTTAAAGTTTCTAATTCTGTTTGTGTTGCAGTATTTATATTAACTTTCTCTTTATTCGTTTCTTTTTCTTCTACAATGATATTTTTTCCAGCTTCATTTGTTATATATTCTTCTGTTTCAGTTTGAAAATCCTTTTCGTTTATGCTAGGTATATATATCTTTTGCCCATCACTTACCCTATATGCTAGATTGACTTTTGACAAATCCGCTTCTTCTGTTATCCCTCCAGCCTTTTCAATTACATCTGCAATTCTATCACCTTGTTTTGCTTTAATAATTCCATCTTTTTTTATTGCTCCCGTCACATGTACAATTATACTTGTGTCCTCAATTTTTTCTTCATAATTAACAGCATTTGCTGCACTATCTTCTTCTATTATGGTTTCTATTTCTTTATACTTATAATCGTCTTGTTTCTTTATAATATAATAGCCTATAAACATTACCATTAATGTTCCTATTACTATAAATATTATTTTTTGTTTTTTATTTAAAAATTCCATGAAAAACCTCCTTTAATATTGTTTTTAATTAAAATTTAATATATTATATTAGTAGAATTTTATATATAGGTGATAAGTAATGAAAAAGAGTTTTATTAATAATTTATTCATTTGTTTACTTTTACTATTAAGTTTAAGTATGATTTTTTCTCCATTTGTAAATGCCGAAGAAGAGATTCCAGACATTGCCTCTCCCTCAGCACTTCTTATGGATTATTCTTCTGGAAAAATTTTGTATGAAAAGAATATTAATGAAAAAAGATATCCTGCAAGTCTTACAAAAATCATGACTGCAATAATTGTTTTAGAAAATTGTGAATTATCTGATATTGCTACTGTTAGTTATGATGCTGTTATGTCTCTGTCTTCTGGATATGTTACTGCAAATCTTCAAATTGGCGAAGAATTAACTGTAGAGCAACTTTTATATGTGCTTATGGTGGGATCTTCTAATGATGCTGCAATCGTTCTTGCTGAACATGTTTCTGGATCTGTAGAAAAGTTTGCAGACCTTATGAATGAAAAAGCAAAGGAATTAGGGTGCACATCTACCAATTTTGTTAATCCTAATGGTGCACACGATGAAAATCATTATTCAACTGCTTATGATTTAGCTTTAATGGCTAAATATGCAATGAAAAATGAAACTTTTAGGACTTTAGTTTCTACAACCTCTTATACTCTTCCTACTACTAATAAATATGATAGGGAAGATAGAATTTTTAGAACAACTAACTCTTTATTACATTTAGACACTAGTGATAGGGCAGATAACTATTATTATCAATATGCAACAGGAATAAAAACTGGCTTTACCACTCCTGCTGGTAATTGTTTAATTGCTTCTGCAAATAAAAATAATTTAGAATTAATAACTGTTGTTTTAGGTGCTGGTCAAACTAAAGATGGTTTGAGTCAAAGATATTTAGATACATTGTCTCTTTTTGATTATGGATATAGCACATACACATTAAAGCAAATAATAAATAAAGGAGGAATCATTCAGACTCTTAATATTAAAAATGCAACTAGAAAAACAAAGAAAGTTGAAGCAGTGGTGGCAAATGATGTTTATGCATTAATGAAACAAGCTGATAAGAATTCAGCTGTTTTACCTGAGATAAATTTAAACGATAATTTAAAGGCCCCTCTAAAAAAAGGAGATGTAATAGGAAGTGTTACATATACTGTGGAGGGAATTCAATATACAGAAGATCTACTAGCAAATAATGATGTAAAGAAATCAAGATTTTTATTAAAATTAGCAATTCTTATTATAATTGTATTAATACTTTGGATGTATGCTAAGAATAAAAAAATTAAGAATAAAAAACAAAGATTAAAAAATAAATATAGATAAAATGGGAGCTTTTATAGCCCCCATTTTTTATATACTAGGAAATTTCTCATTTTCTAGTATATAGAGCTATTGCCTTTGAAATTTCCTCATTTCATTCGGAAACTCAAATCGGTGAGAAGAAAAGTGTAGCAAAGTTACTTTTCTTGTCTATTCTATTGTATTGTTTCGTTCTTGGCTTTCCTGTGTCGTTTCATTTGTTCCTGTAAACAATTCCTCAACTACATTATCTATTTCATCTTCATCTGCTAAGAAGAATGATATTCCATTTATATATTGAGATTGACCTGGTAATTGAGCACTTTTTATGTTGTCAGGGTTCATATTCACAGCGTATGGTATATAATCTTTTAGTAACTTAAAGTCCATGTTAGTTTGAACATATTTTTCTGCAATATCTACAATGTGTCCTACTTCTTTTACATTTTTAAATTGTATTGTTTGTTTTGCAATTGTCATTAATACTTCTCTTTGTGTTCTCATTCTTCCAAAATCTTCTATTCCATATTCATAAGAATATGTAGAACCATTTGAATTGTGTCTGAATCTAACTAATTGTTCTACTTGATCTCCATTTAATTTTTGCATACCTGCTTTTAAGTCTACATGTAAATCTTGGCTATAATCATCATATTTCATATCAATTGGAACATTAAATTCAATTCCTCCAATTGCATTTACTAGTTCTACCAAAGCCTTTGTATCTACTAATATATAATTTTGTATATTTAGTCCTGTTAATTTATTTACTGCTTCTATAGTTTTTTCTGGTTTTTTACCACCATTATATAAAGCATTTATTTTATCACTTGTAGTTGCTCTTTTCTTGCTTTCACCTATAAAAGTGTCTCTTGGAATAGAAAGCATTGACGCTTCTTGTGTCTTAGGGTCATATGAACATACAATTATTGTATCTGACATTCCTGTACTTTCGCCCATAGCTAATATGTATAATTTGTCAAGATTTTTTAATGTATCTTTATTATGTCCAAGAAGAGCTGCTAACCAGTTGCCATCTAAATCGTGAACTCTTTTTGCATAAAGACCTCCTAATATTCCAAGTATTATTAATATAAATATAAAAATTTTCAATCCAATATGTCTCTTCTTCTTTTTAGCTCTTTTTCCATTTTTTTGTGCATTAATTTTTTCTTTTGTTTTATCGTCTTTTTCCATTCTTATCACTCCTATATTTTTACGTATTTATTAGTATAGCAAAATTGCATATAAATATCAATATTTTATTGATATTTTTTATTGAAGAGAACTTTTAGGACGAACTGATTTCTTTTTAAAGAAGAAATCAGTCCGTCCTAAAAGTTCTCTTCAATTTATATAATTTTTAATATTATGTTATTATTATAAATTTGTTTTGTTATTATTGAATTATCTATCTCTTTTGTTATGTCTTGTTTAATTAATGGAGAAACTAAGTAAACAATTGCTAGTATTACATATACTATAACTATTCCTTTAATTAATCCATATATTATGCCTCCGGGTTTTATTTAACTGTTTTAATACTGGTAATTTTGTAATTAAGTCAGTCAGCATGAAAACTACTCTTAATATTATTTTTGCAACTACGAATAGTATTAATAGCACCACTGTCTCTATTAATTTTATAGAAAATGCTTCTGAGATGCCTTCTACAGTATTGCTTGCTTCTCCTTTTATTTTATTTGTTATATTATCTTCTATTGTTACTTCCTGATTTTTATCTGCGCCCTCTGGTAGTATCTTTTCTACTATTGCATTTTTTATATTATCGTCTATAGATGTATTTTTTATAATTATATTGCTTACAGGCTTATATAAAATTAAAGCAATTACTATAGCAATAACAAAAGAAAGTATCTTTATTATTGCTTTTACCAATCCCTGTTTATATCCTATAAATGTACACAGTCCAATTATTCCTATTATCAATAAATCAAATATAACCCACATATTTTTTCCTCCTTATAAAGATATTATTTCTATCTTATTTTTTGATACAATTCCTGCCACATCATTACATAGCAATATTTTTTGAATTTCCTGAGATGACTGATATTTTTTTACTAGCCACCCGTTACTATTTATAAATAAAGCTTTTGTTCCCAAATTTATTGCTATCATATTATCTTGTACCAAAATTGATTTCGGAACATTTTCTATTGCATAAATGTTTGTATCTTTTGTATTACTATTTATTATTTGCATTTCCGCTTCTGCACTAAATAGTCCTGTAGTTTTCTTTGTTATTTTTATTATTTTTGATTGTAAATTAACATCTGCAAACAACACTTCTTCATTTTTTAAATTTATTAGCTCTGTGCTTTCTCCTTCTTTTAAAATATCTATATGCTCATTATACATACATACTAATTCATTTTTATTTTGATATTTAATATTTATTATTAGATCGTTTGCATTTGCTAAATGAGTATATTTTATTGCATCTGCAGAGTTGTTTTTTGCTTCTTCTATAGATATTACTTTTATTGTAGATTGAGGAACTATTCCAGAGAAGTTGGCTTCTGCTATAGCAAAGTATTTATTATCATTAGATATATCTGTATCTATAACATTTGTTGTAGATAGATAATATGTAAATAATTCATTTCCATTTAAATCGAATACTTTTATTACTGCTTTATAACTTGTTCCAGATATAATTACTGACACATATCCATTTTTATTAACATTTATTTGGCTTATTTTTCCTTCTATATCTTTTTGCCAAACTATATTTTTATTATTTACTAAATACAATTTCTGCCCATTTTTTTCTGCAATTCCTAGATATTCTCCATTTGCTTCAAATATTGGTGTCGATATTTCTATATCTAAAGCCGTTTCTTCTCTTCCCATTTTGTTGTATAATTTTAGCTTGTTTTCTTCTAGTACAGAAATATATTTATTATATGCATATGTTGATATGTTTTTGTTTGAATCTATTTTTATTGTAGGAAGATTATTTTCATATACTTCTTTTCTAAATACATATCTATCTAGTATCTCTCTACATTTTTCATTTGTAGTGTACAGAACTACTGCACTAATAATTAATAGAATGCAAATAATAATTATTATTGTATTTACTACTTTTTTCTTATTTATTTTCTTAACCTTATTTTCTTCTTTATTGCCACCTATTCCATTAAACATATAATATTTCATAATTATACACCTTTTCTCATATGTTTACTACAATTCTATTTATATCAAACTAGTGCTATTTTTTCAAGCTATTAACAAAAAAATTATCTGTATAATTCCCAAATATCCAAACATTGGATAAAGTATATTTATTAGACTTGAAAAGCCTAGTTGGCCTATAAAAATAGCTGCTAAGCAAATTATCCCAGCTAACTTTAGGTATTTTTTTCTTGATTTTGTCACATTCATCAGAAAGCCATATCCTGTAGAAACTGCTGTTGTAAATATAGCAATTAGTATAACTATTCCATAGATATATTTTCCTAATACTCCTAAAGTGTTTGCTATATACACAATTGGAAGTTCTACATTCCTTATTTCATCTGAAAACGTATTCATTAACGAATATATGCTTATTGACAATATGCTCATTATTATAAATGTAAATATGGCTACTACTCCGTGCTTCTTTTTTATTGTTCAATTCTTCTCTTAAGCTAATTAAAATAGGGATTAAAGTTATACTATTATAACTTGCATACAGAATACTGCTTATAATCCAATATAAAGACTTTGAGTTTTCTCTTATTATTTCAATTGTTTCTATTTTTTTAATTCCTAAAAAAATTATTAATACAATGAGACTTGGTATTAAATATGAGTTTATTTTTATTACTCCATTTATTCCTTTAAAGAATGTAATAAATGCTATTATTGCTATTAATATTCCTCCTATTAGTTTAGGAAGAAATAGTTCCTGAGAAAAGTATGTTGAAAAACCTGCAACCATTATATTAAATGAAATTAAAAGGAACAAATTTATTATATTATTTACTATAAATACTAATGCTTTATTATTTTTTAATTTATCTGGTAGTATATCTACTAAAAAATCTTGATACATATTTGCATTTTTACACAAGCTTATCTTAAACGTTTTATAAATTATATAACTCATTAAAAACATTGAAAACACAAGGCCTATTAATCCTTTTATTCCATACCTATTAAAAAAAGTGTAAATCTCTTGACCGTGATGCAAACCCTGCTCCTATAATAGTCCCTATTATTACAAATGTTACCTTACTAATATTTTTCAAATTACATTTTAACATATTACCTCCTCGCACATTAATATATTATGTTTAAGTTATTGTAATATTAACATTTAATTAGAATATATTTTTTTAGGTGGTAATAATGTTCTTAATTTATCCTTTTATAATTGCATTTACTCTTGTTTTTATATCTGAGTTGGGAGACAAAACACAGCTTTTGGCCTTGTCTTTTTCTTCTAAGTTAAAAATTTCTACAATTCTATTAGGAGTAGCTCTTGGGTCTTTATTTAGTCATGGATTGGCAATATTATTTGGTAGTTTTTTAGGAAATATAGAAGATTTGAAATTTCAATATTTTATAAAAATAATTACTTATATTTCTTTTATAATTTTTGGTATAATTACTTTGAAATCTAGTAACAAAAATGCTGATTCTAAATATAGCAATAGAAATTCCTTTAAAAATAATTTCCAATATATTTTATTTATTGCATTTAGCATTGCTGTTGGAGAATTTGGAGATAAAACATTTCTTGCTTCTATTGGTTTAGGGATTCAATATCCAAGCTATAAAATCATGCTCATTCTAGGTGCAATTTTTGCAATGGTTGCAAGTGATTTAATTGCAATTTTATTTGGAAAATTTTTAAGTAAAAAAGTATCTGAAAAAACAATGCAAACTTTTTCTGGAATTTTATTTTTAATCTTCGGGTTTATTGGAATATTAAATTTTATAACTGCAGTTTAGAATATGTTATCTTATTTAATTAACAGATACCACGGGCGATTAAAATCGCCCACGCATTTCCTCTACATTATTCAAAATTGGGTCTGGGAGATAAATAATTTTTTGTATTTTTATTGACTAACTAAAAAAAATGTGTTATTATATTATTCGTTCTAAGGAACATGGTCCAGTAGCTCAGCTGGATAGAGCAACGGCCTTCTAAGCCGTGGGTCGGACGTTCGAGTCGTCTCTGGATCACCAAAAAAGAACCTATTTTATAGGTTCTTTTTTTATTGTATAGAAAAAATCAAGGATTTTTACGTGCACAACAAGGCTATGCTCTTTATTCCTTTTACTTTCTTTTTAGCCTGCTTTTTATAAATCCTAAATTTTTGTATACTTTCTCACTTACATTGAATATAAAATTCATTAAAGGATTAAATACTATATATAATTCATTTACAAACTCTACAAACTCTGGATTGAATCCTTTTTTAAATCTATATACTCCGGTATTGTGGGTCATTTTCACTTTTAAAACCTGATACACCTCTAAAATCATAAATATCGCATTTATTTTCTAATCCCCACTTCATCATTTCAAATTGTAACAAATAATTAGGCATTAAATTTCTATATTTATTTGAACTACCTCCATATAAATACCATACTTTATTTCCATATAAAATTGGCATTACTGCTGCAATTGGAGTCCCCTCATGTTCTGCTATTATTAGCCTTACATGTTTTTCTCCCATACACTCATAAAGATGTTCAAAATATGATAGCGGTCTTATAAAAAAATTATCCCTACTTCCTGTTTCTTTCATAATATTATAAAATGTTTGTAGGTCTTCTTTTGTTCCAACTCTTACTTGAACTCCTTTTCTTAATGCTAATCTTATGTTATATCTAGTTTTTTGATTAAAAGAAGCTAGTAACTCATCTTCTGTTTTATTAGCTAAGTCTAATCTAAATACATATTTAGGTTGAATTACTTGGTCTATATTTTTTATATTTTTCTTTATTTTATAGCCTACTTCTTCTGCAATTTTTTTAAACTCTTCATCTTCATTTGAAATATCTGGGTCAAGTCTAAATATAAAAGCTTTATATTTTTTTGCAATTTCTTTTGCCTTCTCTGTTAATTTCTTTAAAGTTTCCTTATCATGTTCATTACATACGAAACCTCTAGGAGCATACATTATATATCTATTAAAAATAGGTACTTTTCTCAAAAGTATACTCATTGTTCCTTTTATTTCCCCATTTTCTTCTATTACTATCATCTCATTTTTCCAATCTGTTTTAACCTTTGCCCATTCTGGTGATTGTAAAAAATGTGATTTTTTATTTGTTTCTAAAAATTTTTCAAGCTTGTCATTGTTACTCATTCACTTCATCCCTTTTCATTTTCTATTTGCAAGTATAACATTAATATTAGTCTTTTGCAATTATTAATAAGAAATAATTCTGAAGAAATGGGGCAAACTCATTCCCGCCAAATTCATATAATATTTTTGAATTTATTGTAAATAATACTACTGGTGATTATTATGAATTTTTCTTATTGGGTTGAAAGCACTAAGCAAACTAATTTTCCTAGCTTAGCAAAAGATATTTCCACAGATGTTTTAATAATTGGCGGAGGAATTACTGGTATTCTTACCGCATATATGTTGTCCAATTCTAATTTAAATATTACTATTGTTGAGGCAGATAAAATGGCTATGGGAGTAACTGCAAATACAACTGCAAAAATTACTAGTCAACATGGTCTTTTGTACGATTATTTATTAAATTCATTTGATTTTGAAACTGCAAAAGGATATTTAGATTCAAATGAAGAAGCAATAAAGCTAGTTTCACAAATCGTGGAAAAAGAAAAAATAGATTGCGATTTTTCTTATCAAGATTCTTATGTATATACTTGCCAAAAATCTAATGTTCAAAAAATTGTGGATGAAGTTTCTGCCATTACTTCTCTTGGTTTAAAAGCAGAATATGTAACAGAATGTCCCTTGCCTTTTAATATAGCGGCTGGAATTAAATTTCCTAATCAAGCTCAATTTCATCCTAGAAAATATTTGCTTAATTTATTATCTGTATTAGAAACTAAAAATATAAATCTTTTCGAAAATTCAAAAGTTATTGATATTAAGCATGTTAATAATATGTATGAAGTATATACAAATGAATATAAAATAACTACAAAGTATTTAGTTATGGCTTCTCATTATCCTATTAAAAACTTTCCTGGAATGTATTTTATAAAAATGTATCAAGACTCTTCTTATGCAATTGGTGTAGAACTTAATCAAGATGTATTTGATGGTATGTACATTTCTTGCGATTTTCCTTCTTATTCTTTTAGAAATGCAATTCAAGCAAATGGCAAAAAGCTTTTAATAGTAGGTGGTTCTGTCCATAAAACAGGAGACTCTAGTTGTAATATAGAGGATAGTTATATTAACTTAAAAAATTATATTAAGTCCATATATCCTAAGGCCAAAATAAAATATAAATGGATGACAGAAGATTGTGTTTCTCTTGATAAAATTCCATATATAGGTGAATTTTCTAATTTTCTACCTAATATGTATGTTGCAACAGGCTATAAAAAATGGGGTATGACAACTTCCCATGTAGCTGCAAAAATTATTTCTGACAAAATATTAAATTCTGAAAATCCTTATGAAAAGATATACACAGCCACAAGACTTAAACCTATAAAAAATAGTAAAGAATTTGGTAATATGCTTAAACAATCTGCATATTCTTTAGCAATAAATAAATTAACTCCTCCTATTATTTCTTATTCAGAGCTTACTAATGACAGCGGTGGAGTAGTTAATTATAATGGAAAGAAACTTGGAATTTACAAAGATAAAGATGGAAAAAAATTTGCTGTACTTCCCTATTGTAAACACTTAGGCTGTGAGCTTTCTTGGAATAATTTAGAGAAAACTTGGGATTGTCCTTGCCATGGTTCTAGATATGATTATACAGGAAAAATTATAACAGAACCAACTACAGAAAATTTAGATACAATTGATATTGACTAAATCTATTGTATTTTCCTGTTTTTATTTATATAATTATGTAGAAAAAAGGGGGAATATTATGGATTATAAAATAGTAGGTCAAACCGTTCCAGTTGTTGAAGTTACATTAAATTCAGGAGAATCTATGTATACTCAATCTGGTGGAATGGCATATCAAACAGAAGGTATAAAAATGAACACTAATGCTCGTGGTGGAATAATGAAAAGCATAGGAAGAGTATTTGCTGGTGAATCTATGTTTATGGCAAATTACACTGCTGAAAAAGATGGTGCAACAGTTGCTTTTGCCTCAACAGTTCCTGGTAGTATAGTTCCTTTTGATTTATCAAAATATTCTGGTGGATTAACTTTTCAAAAAGGTTCATTTTTATGTGCTCAATCTAATGTAGAAACGTCTGTTACATTTACGAAGCGTTTTAGTGCAGGATTGTTTGGTGGAGAAGGCTTCATTCTTCAAAAGGCAATTGGTAATGGAATGTTATTCTTAGAAGTTGATGGAGATCCTATTGTAAAAGAGCTTGCACAAGGGGAAGTTTTAAAAGTAGATACTGGAAACGTTGTTGCTTTTTCTCCTACTGTTTCTTACGAAATAGAAACTGTAAAAGGTTTAGGCAACATCTTTTTAGGTGGAGAAGGTTTATTTTTAACCAGACTTGTAGGACCAGGTAAAGTAATTTTACAATCGCAAAACTTTGGTGACTTTGCTGGAAGAATATTAAATTTAATGCCTAAAAGTAAATAATTGCATATATTTATAGAGATTGCGTTGAAAGCAATCTCTAATTTTTTACAAAAATCTATTGAATAATGCTAAAAATAAAGCTATAATATACAAGTACTATGAATTTGCGCTTGTAGCTCAGTTGGATAGAGTGTTTGGCTACGAACCAAAAGGTCGGGGGTTCGAATCCCTTCAAGCGCACCAAATGAACTAATTTGCAGCTTTAGCTGTAAATTAGTTCATTTTTTTAGTTTGAGGGATTCGAAAAGGACGTGCCTGAAAGGCAAAAACAATCCCTTTGGATTGTTTTTAGGACGCGGCTCGCCGAATCCCTTTAGGATTACTTTAGAATTCTAATCTGCACACTTAGCTGTAAATTAGTTCATTTTTTTAGTTTGAGGGATTCGAAAAGGACGTGCCAAAATTCCCCGTCCCCTTTGGTATAAAAAAGTATGCAAATTTATAACAAGATTTTTTAGTAAATAATTTAAATTGCGAAATTTTATTTGACTTTTCTTAAATATCTGTGTATAATAAATATAGGAAATGACAAATCCACAAACGTGGTTTTGCCGAATAGATATAAAAACTCACATCTAAATCGTCAAATTTACAGATGTGAGTTTTTTTATTTATGTAGTTGCTTCTCAACCCAGTTCTTATACAGAACTGCTGTCAAGGCAACGTTTAATGTTAAAGATAACATAAAGGTTATTATAAAAAATAGTATCACTTTAACCATAAACATCACCACCTCTCCTACGATATTTCGTATACTTGGTGGCAAAACCACATCTGCTTATCATCATTTCCTATGTCAGCTAGTATAACATATATTTTTAAAAAAGCCAATAGAAAAAAGAACAAAATTTCGTAAGTAATTTTTCATCAAAAATACTTGATTTTTATTAAATAATTTGATTGATATTTGCATTAACCATTATGTGGTACGTAAAAAGTTATAGATAACTACTTTGATAGCACCAAATGAACTAATTTGCATCTTTAACTGTAAATTAGTTCATTTTTCAGTTTGAGGGATTCAAAAAAATATAAATATTTTTTATTTTTTGAAACCAATTTAATTTTTTTGGCAATATATAAGTGTAAGATATCTTAAAACAAATAAGGAGATTTAGATCTAAATGGAACTAGAAAAAATAGTAAATCAATATACAAATTATCTTTATACAACAGTAACTAATATGTCTTATGGAAATTTATCTTCTGAAGATATAGAAGAAATAATTTCTGATGTGTTTTTTATTTTTTGGAAAAATAAAGAAAAATTTGATACTACTAAAAAATTAAATTTATACTTAGCAGGAATCGCCAAGAATTTAATTAAAACAAAATATAGAAAAATACATATAAACAGCAACATTGCAGATTATGAAAGTATTTTAATTGATAATTATGACATTTCTTACAATTATGAACAAATAGAAAAAGCTCGTATAATTGAAGATTCATTAAATTGCATGTCAAAAGAAGACAAAGATATGTTCGTATTATATTATTATTTTTCAAAAAGTATTAAAGAAATAGCAAATGAATTAAATTGTTCCGAATT
>CAKPJR010000009.1 GCA_934162925.1 uncultured Clostridia bacterium
TTCTATCTTTATCTGCTTCTAGCTTACTTCCATTTATCTCTGTAATATATTTACGTAGTGATAAGTCAAATGGTTTTTTTACTTCATGTTTGTTTGTTATTTTAAATCCATTTTGCATATTTCCTTCTATTGTCTCTGTATATCCTTCTGGCACAACTTCTTCAATTGTATATACAATCTCTTCTCCGTTTTCATTTTTAGCTAAATTTTCGAATTTGTATGACCAATTGTTGTCTTTATTTAATGTTGCTGTTCTCACTATTTCTGTGCCTTTTTTCAAGTTTACAACTATTGATTCTGGTCTTATTTTGTCTTTATTGTTTTGGTCATCCCATACTTTTGTTACTGGAATTTCTATTTCCTCTGGTGTATATGTATTAGTTACTGTAAAACCTTCTGCTTTGCTTCCTGTTATTGCTACTGTGTATCCTTCTGGCACTGGTTCTTCTTTTATTGTATATTCTATTTCTTTTCCGTCTTTATATTTTTCTAAGCCTATAAATTTTCCTGTCCATTGGTTTGCTTCGTTTAGTTCTAATGTTTTTCCTGTTTCTACTCCATCTGCTAGTAATTTAATTGTTATTTTTTCTGTTCTCTTTCCATCTTGATTATTATTATCATTCCATACTTTTGTTACTGGAATTTCTATTTTCTCTGGTGTATATGTATTAGTTACTGTAAAGCCTTCTATTTTATTTCCTGTTATATCTACTGCATATTCTGTTGGCACTGGTTCTTCAATTATAGTATACTCTATTTCTTTTCCATCTTTATATTTTGGTAAATCTGTAAATTTGCCTGTCCATTGATTTGTTTCGCTTAATTCTAATACCTTTCCTGTATCTACTCCATCCGCTCTCAATTTGATTGTTACTTTATCTGCTCTTTTTCCATCTTGATTATTATTATCATCCCATACTTTTTTTACTGGAATTTCTATTTTTTCTGGCGAATATGTATTAGTAACTGTAAATCCTGTTGGTTTACTTTTTGTTATTTTCACTGTATAACCTGCTGGTACTGGTTCTTCCTCTATTGTATATTGTATTTGTTTTCCATCTTTATATTTTGGTAAGTCTGTAAATTTTCCAATCCATCGATTTTCTTCACTTAACTCTAATGTTTTTCCTGTGTCTACTTCATCTGCTAACAATTTAATTGTTACTTTGTCTGTTCTCTTTCCATCTTGGTTATTATTATCATTCCATAATTTTGTTACTGGGATTTCTATTTTCTCTAATTTTACTCTTATTTTTTCAAAATCATCATCATCTTGTTGTCCTTCATAATATTTATTTGGATTTTTTAATTGGTCTTCTGTATATTCATCTTTTCCTGTATACCCTATATCTGTTGTTACTAATTCTTCTGCTGTCTTTGTTTGTATTGTTCCTGGCTCTGAATCTCTATCTTTTCCTACTTCTGTTGTTATTACTGTTCCTTTTTCATCGATTTCTTCTGCTATCCATGCCAAGTTTGTTAGTATTTGCTCTTCTCCTATTGCTTCTACCACACATTCTATTTCAATTGTTTCTGATGATAATGTTCCTGTTTTGTATGCTTCTATATTGTTTGTTCCTGTTTTTGTTATTGTTAATCTATTTGTCGCTTCATCATATGTTCCTGTATATCCTTCTGTATTTATTTTTGAATATTTTAAACCTTTTGGCAATTGGTCTATTATCTTTGTTGCTCTTCCTGACATTTCTCCTTCATTGTATATTTTTATTGTATATGTTACTATGTCTCCTGTTTGTACTTCTACTGGGTCTTTTCTATGTTTATATTCTGCTGTTGTTGTTTTTACTCCTGTTGTAGCATCTACAGCATTTAATTTTGTTGTATCATTGTTATCTGTACTTCTTTC
The DNA here is from genome assembly GCA_934162925.1 of uncultured Clostridia bacterium. Taxonomy (GTDB): domain Bacteria; phylum Bacillota; class Clostridia; order TANB77; family CAG-508; genus CAG-452. Next base: position 1,868 of record CAKPJR010000009.1, read on the forward strand.
GTTTTCTATTGCTACACTGCTTCCATTTCTTGTTACTTTTGTTATATATTTACGTAGTACTAAGTCAAATTCTTTTTTAGGTACAATCTCGTCTCCTTCTGAAATTTTTTCTTTATCTATTTCTACTACTGCTTGGTTTTCGCTAGGATTTTCCTCTGAATACATAAATGTTGCTGTTGAATTTGTATATGAAGAAGTCATTTTTATAGATACTTCTGACATATCGTATTTATCATCATCTGTTATAAAATCTGGTGTTTCTGATCCTTTTTCAAAAAATTTATAAAATCTTATATAATATTCTATTCCTGTTTGAAGTGACGTTGCTTCATTTCCATCTTGGTCCACAAATCTGTATATTATATGATATGATTTTACTCCTGACAAAGCATCATCTTCAGGTATTAAATAAAACTTAGGTACTAGTTTTCCTTCTGCATCATATAGCAATATATTTGTAGAATCTATTTCTCTTCTTGCATTTCCTTCGTCTATACCTGTTTTTATTTTTACAGGTCCTATTTGATAAAAATTATATAATACATAACTATCATTACTTGTTATTTTAATTTGTTCTGTTTTATCGAATTCGTTTTTTTCTACTTTTCTTGTTCTTACTCCTGTTTCTGGATATGTTCCAGAATTATTAATTGCCCCATATACTAAATAGCGATAAATTCTATTTAAATTATTTTCTTTTCTAAAATCAATATTATTATTTCCATTAATGCTCAAAAATTGTGCTGGATACATTGTTTTTTGTGATACTGTAGGATTTGTACCTGCTTGTTGTTCATCATAGTTTGCAAAATACCATATTGCTAATTGTTGAATTACTTCTATATCATTATCTGTAATATCGCCTTGTTGTGTTCTTGGTACTCCTGCTTTATCTAGTAATTCTTGCTTATACTCTGATGAACTATAAACAATCTCATTTTCTGAATTTATTTTATCTTTTGGTAGATATGATTCATCCAAAATCCATAATATTGCATTATATATATTCACTTCTACATTTTGTTCACCAATATTACTGTCAATGCTAAAATTTTCGGTTCTATCAAGGTCAACTCCATATAATTCTTTGTACTTTGCTATTACTCTATCTGCATTCTCATGCATTTCTGACTGGTCTTCTTGTATATAGTTTATAGGAGCTTCAGAAACATCTGTATTTTGATTATCTGTACTTATTCCAAATCCTTTTCCACCTCTTAAACAATAAATAGGTTTTGTATATTTTGAAAAGTCTTTATTTTCGTTGTCATAAATTTTAACAACTGTATACCAAAGCGTACTTCCATCTGTTTCTCCCTTTACTGCATATTGATACTTAGCTTTTGTTTCAAATGGTCTTTCCATTTGGGCACCTAAGCTTCTAGTTACATCTACTGCGTTTGTTTTACTGAAAAAAACTCCTGCAGTAATTAATATTAATGCAATTAGTAAAATCTTAAATTTCTTCATATTTACCATCCTTTTTGTTTCTTTGTTAATTATATATTATTACACTTTTAAACCTAAATCAATAGGGCTTTTTAAAGGTTTTCTAAATTTATAAAAATACCCTAAAATATCTTTACGGAAGCCTCTTTTTTAGGTTTTGCATTTTTTAGAACATAATATGACATTTTCATATCATTTTTTTATATTTTGTCATTTATATTACAAATAATCTCCAAAGTCCTTTCTTCCGTAAGCTTTTATGCTTGTAATGTTTTTTAGTTGTAGATTCGGAGTTCCGTACAACATTTACAATTATTTTTTGGCATACGCAATACGCCCCTACGTTTGTAATGAAAAACGAAAAATGAAAAGTGAATAATAAAAGGGGCAGGATTCCGGCCCACACAGGGCCTGGCCCTATGCTTTCAATGAAAAACAAAAAATCAACGAAAGATTTTTATTATCTTTCGTTGATTTTTATTAAGTATTATTTCTTAAGTACAAATTTCTTTATTAATATTATGCCTACTCCTATTACTGCTACACTGCTTATTGCTATTACTATTATTTGTACTGGTGCTTGTTTGTTTTCTCCTGTTGGTTTTGATACCATTATTCTTTCTCCCCAGAATTCATCTGGTTCATTTGAGTTCTCCATAGTCATTTCATTATCATTGCTATTTACGTAACCTAGATTTCCTGGAATTGATGCCATATCTTTTCTTCCTGCAGCGTTTGTGTATTTTATTATTTCTCCAATGTATGTTGGATAAGAAATTTCTCTACTAGATGCCGATAATATAGTTTCTAGTTTTACTGTCTTTAAAGTATCTCTTTCATCTACTTTTAATTCCTTAAATTGCTCTATGTTTCCTATAACTGTTTCTATTGATTCATTCTCTTCGGCTCCATCCACAGTGTATACTCTTTTTGATACATTTGTTGTATTAGTCTTTTTAAAGTCTAGTCCCTCTACTGAATCTACTAATTTTAAATTGTTGTTCAAGTTATCTTCTATTGCATTTACTCTAGATGGTACTTCTGCATCATATTCTGGGTCTACATTTCCTGTATAATAATGAACTCCTAAATATTTACCGTAGTTATTTCTTTTGCCTTTTATGTTTGATTTTGCAGTTTTACTTGCTTCTTTTAAATATTCCGCATAATCATCTTCGCCATTTCCAGTTACATCTTTTCCTATGTTGTCTTTATATTCTTGTACTACATATGCACTTAAGTAATCTTTATCGCCTACATTTTTTATTACGTAAGTATATTCTAGTTCTACTTTTGCACCTTGAGCAAGTTCTTCTATATCAGTTTCTACCTGCCAGAAACCTCTTTCTGTTCTTGTTGATTTAATTATTTTAAGCTCTTCTTTTACACCTTCTGCATCTTCCGTACTTACATTCTCTTCATCTAATATCTTATCTATATCTAGCTTAGCATCTACTATTGGTTGTACTCCAGTTCCTTGTGGTGTTATTTTTAATGCTGTTATGTGTTTTTCTAGTAACAATTTATTTTCTGGTCTTACTATTAATCCAAAGTTCATATTACTTAATTTTGTGCTTTCTTCTACTCCTACATTAATATTTGAGCTTTCTGCACACATCCATGTTGCATCTAACATTTCTTGTGTTTTATTAGCTAGAGCTGTAGCTTTTGCATTATCTATTATTGTTGAGTACGACATTACTTCTAGTCTTCTTGCTTCGTTATCAACAGCAATTGAAGATCCTTCTGAATAGTTTGCAGAGTTGTAATTTTCATCTTTGTAATGTGCATCTTTTGTTGATTGATAATCTTGTCCATTATATAGTTTTATATCTTCTGAAGTTCCATCGCCATATATAAATCTTATAATATAGTTACCTGGTATAAAGTCTTTGAATTGATATACTCCATTTCCTGTTGCATTGCTATTATATTTTGATGCTGGGTTATATCCGTATCTTGTTGTAGTTAACACTTCATTTGATCCACTATGTGTTTGTTGCCAAATATATTCGTAATATTTTCCTTTAATTGTTTTTAATTCTATAAGTTGTACTATTACATCATTTACTGGTTTACTATCATTGTTTACTCCATCTTTGTTAATATCTTCAAATACAGTTCCTATTGTTTCTCTTACTTCATCTTTAATTGATATTTCTAATCCTTTAGCTTCATCACAGTCATCTTCATAATGTCCTGCAATTGTCTTTTGTTCTCCTAAACCAAATTCTGCATTGCCTGGTGCTGAATCGTAGTCAATAAGACCTCCCTCTGGTGTAGAATATTCAATTATTTCTCCTGCATTTGAGAATTCTCCTTTTAATACATATCCATTTGAATCTTTATTTATTCTAAATGTTATATCTATTTCTTTTCTATATTCATCTGATTCATTTACTGATAATCCATCGCTATTACTTGTAAATGTTATTTTTCCAACTTCTTCTTCTATTTCGACATTATATCTATCTGTTGAAGTTATTTCATATGGAGTATATTTACTATCATAGTAATATACAAATTTGTTTACTGTACCACTTTGTTTCGATTGATTCTTTAAAACTATTGAATATGTTACATATACTTGTAATTCATCTGATTCATTTTTATTAATTGGATCACTTATAACAGAATGATCGCTATCTGAAGTAGTGTCTTTTACTCCTGGTGTCATATCTGTTCTGTAGTCTTCTATTCTAAAGTTATAATCTGAATTATATAAGTATAAAGTATATTCAATTCCATCTGTTTCTGAAGAATTATTTTGTGTTATTTCATCTAAGGTTATATCTTTTAATTCTCCATTCATAATTTTTGCATAATCATATGTAGCTTCCTTACCATTTATTGTTACTCTTGCACTCTTAACGTCTGTTCCTAATGCTAAGTCAAAGAACTTCTCTGTTAATCCACAGTTCACATCTAAAGCATAGTGATCTCTATTTATTTTTCCATCTTCTGTCCATACTTTTATCCAGTCTGCATCTCCTGATCTCAAATAGTTTTCTGATTTTGCTTTCATTTGGAAATCAAATTCATTATCATTTGCAGGATTCTCTCCTTTTATTCCTACTTGTAATTTTGATGTTTTTTCTGCTTCATTATAGTCATATCCTAGTTTTGTTCCATCGTTAGATTGTCCTGGGCTTATTGTTTTAAATCTTGCATTAAATGCATCTCTTCCTTCTTCAGTAACCTTTGACTCTTTTGGTGATGTTAATTCATATTTATTGTTAGAGCTATCTACTGTCATATAGTTTATTCCATCATACAAGAATCTAACATAATATTCTCCTTTTTCTAAGTTAGGGAAAATATACTCTCCTGCATTTAGTGATATAGTATCTAAATTGCCATTATTTAGTTTATATGAAAATTCTTGGCCATTACCTGCTGTAGTATCTACAAGCTCATCTCCATAAATATCTTGGTATACTCTTTCGTCTTTTTCATTATATATTTCTACACCAATTCCACTAATTCCTGTTTCTCCATTATTTAGTTTTCCATCTGGTCCTGAAATTTGTTTATTTCCTGTTTGTGTATCTTCCCATACAATACCACCTATGTTTATTAATGGAATATCTTTGATTGTAACATAAGCATTTTTCTTATCTTTAATTCCTACATCAGATGTATTAAATTCTTTTTCTGCTAATACAGTTTCATCCTTAGTTGCAGAAATTGTATATCCTTCATCAGTATATCTTACAGTTAAGTAAATTTTTCCTTCTATTCTTTTATATCCTACTGGTGCTTTAGTTTCTTCTAATGTGATTGTTGCTTCTTTAGTCATATCTTTTAGAAGTACTTTTTCTATTAATGCCTTTCCTTCGTTAACTATTACTGTTGTAGAAGAATCCGTCTTTTTTTGTCCATTTGTATAATATGATTCTACATTGCTAAAGTCTATTTTAAATTCTGCACCTGTTAAATTACTATTATTTTGAGAATCTACTTTATATAAGTTCAATTCTTCTAATGCAGGTATATCGTTAATTCCTATTGAAAGAATATTTCCTTCAACTTTTGCATTACCTTCTTTAAATTCACTATCTAATACTGTAGGGTCTTTACTTTGTTCTGTTATTTTATAAGCATTTCCATCTCTTATAAGTTTTACTGTAACTTTTCCTTCTATCTTTTTATAGCCTTCTGGTGCTTCTGTTTCTACCATTGTTATAGTTAATGGTTTAGTTATATCTCTTATAACTACATCCTCTAACTCTATATTACCATCTTTATTTGTTGTAACTCCTTGTATTGTTAATGTATTTGATGAACCTGCAGAATAACCTTTTACAGATTTTACGTTTTCTAATGTTACGTCAAATTTAGCACCTTCTACTTTGTTACTATCTAATGAATCTGTTTTTAATATAGTTAATTTGTCTAGCTTATAATCATCTTTTATCTTTAAAGTTAATTCATCACTTTTAATCTCAAAAAACTCTTTTGACAATTTGTTGCTAGATGTATTTTCATATAACTTCCATTTTCCACCCGAAGAATCTTTTTTATCATATTTAAGTACTAGATTGACTGGATTTGGTAAAATATCAAATCCTGTTATAGTTTTAGTTTCTGTAACTGTCATATATACTGTATCTGAATTTTCTAGTGCTTCTATTTCTTGTATATTAGCTATTAATCCATTTGCATCACTTACAAGTCCTGTTACAGTTACTTTATTTCCAGTAGCATTAATTTTATTTCCGTTAATCTTTACATATGTAACACCGCTAAATTCCGCAGTAAATGTTGCACCTTTTACTTTTTCATTTCCAGTTTTATCATATTTATATAATTTTGTGCCTTTTATAATTCTAGGGTCATTTTTTAGTCTTATTATACCATATTTAACTCCATCTGAATTCGTCCAGATTTTATTAAGTTCAAGTAATCTTTCATACTCTTTTGGCTCGACTGATATTCCTGTCACTGTACCATCCTTATCATAAGTAATTGTAACAGTTACTGGTTTTTTATCTTGCCTTAATAAATTATATCCATTTGGTGATACTAACTCTGTAATATCTAATTTTATATATCCTTTACTATTATCATTAGGTCTAACCTTTACTGTATAGTATTCGCTTGTTTCAGAAATTTTAAAGACTCCATTACTTGCAGCATATGAAATCAAATCTAATGCTTTATTTGTATATTCTGCTCCACCATATTCTATCATTTTTATGTTAGAATTTGATGTTGCCTTTTTTATTTGCATTTTGGCACCTGACAAACTAATAGTTCCTGTTATATCTTTTTTGTAAAATCTTAGTCTTACAGGAGGATTGTAATGGTTATTTACTGTCATATTAAAAGTTGTATTATTCGTAGTTTTTAAATCTTTAATCTCTCCGACTTTACTTTTTATAACCCAATTTTCATTAGCAGAATCATAACTGTATACTATTTTAATAGTTCCTACACCTTCAAAGTTATCATCATTGCATGTTTCTTTAATCTCTAATGTAACGTCATTTTTATTTGTTGGTTGGAAATCAAGAGAACCACTCCATTTTGTCGTTCCGTTATCTAGTCTTCCTAAATTTATAGTTTTAGATTTAGCGGTTGTACCACTTTGTGTATATTTCAATTTAAACTTAAAACTACTTTTAACTTTTTCTTCTGATACATCTATAGTTTTCTTTAAGTTCGTTGTTATTTCTGGAATTTTTTCATTCTTTACTTTAATAATTCCAGTTGAACCAGCTGTGAAACTAAAGTAACTATTATATTTATCTGCATCACTTGCTGTTCCTGCATTTATTCCGTTCAACTTTGCCATTTTTATATGTTATAGTCAATATTACATCATCTGGTATTCCTAAATAACCATTAGGTGCTGTCTCATTAATTTTTATCTTCATTTTTCCTTGTTTTGCTGGCGTTTCTAGTTTTATCTCTCCAAACCTTCCATATTTGCCTGTACTTTCTAAACCATCATATAAAACATTATCATTAATGTCCTTAATTGTTATTTTCGCACCTTTTATTTCACTTTTTCCATCTGTTTCTACTTTATATAATTCTAAATTTATTGGTTTTTTTTCTGTAATTGCTGATTTTTTTAATATCAAAAGATCTTGTTGTTCGTTAGGTGTTCCATTTTTTCTAAATTTATACCATTCTGCTGTTGCATCATACGCTACCGAGCCTTGACTTATACTAACTGCCTTGGTGTATAAGTCATATGCTTTTTTAGAACTATTTGTATAAACCTTCCCTTCAAACGCAGATTTATACTCAATTTTTTTACCATTTATTCTTATATATGGATAATTACCGCTCCAAGTTGCCTGTTGATTGTTAATTTCGAAAAAATTTCTAACGTTCTTTACAGTATATCCATTGCTCAAGTACATCCATAAAGCAAGTTGTATATCGTCTCCTCCTCCTGAATAATTAAACTCTGACCTATCATCCCCCAATCTATCTTGGTTAACACTACTATCGCCAACAAATGATAATAAATATGCTAATCCCTTTGAATAATCAAGAACTGTTTTATCTGTACTCTCAGTAGTTACTGACTTAGCTAATTTCTTTAAATAATGGTTTCTCCCTGAGCTTTTATATTCAAATAATTGAGTCCTTGTTACTTTATCATCTTTTAAATTATATATATCTGTAACATAGTATCTATTAGTATGTTGCAAATGCTGTTTAAAGCTAATACAAAAAACCATTTTGTTTTGAAATACGTGGCTAGAAGCTAAAATTGCTTCTGTTCCATTTCTTAGTGATTTTAATGTATATTTGGTCCCAGTGCTCTCTCCTGGTGCATGATACGTCCAAATTTCTGTATTATCATCTATTTCCACAGCATTAATGCAATTTGGAATTGCAATAACCAATGCTATCAAGATCATATTTATACAAATAAGAACTTTTAAAATTTTATTCACTCTTTATTCAACCCCTTTCTTACCTTCTATTTTTAATACTTTTTTATCTACTAAATAAATTCCTGCTCCTAGTACAATTAAGCTTATTAATACTATTCCTATATATAAAATTGGTCCACCTGTTTTTATTGAAATTATTAAACTTGCACTTCCAATGTCATCTTCTCCTTGCTTTTTATTTGCTGGAGTTGAATCTATGTCTTTTATTTCTTCTAGGTTTGTTGCTGTTCCAATTTCTGCTGTATTTTCTATTGTTCCTGTACTATTACTGCTTAATGTTTTTGTTAATACTAATTTTACTGTTTGAGTTTTTCCTGGTTCTATTGCTGTCTTTTCTAGTGTTTTATTATGTAATATTTGGTTTGTATCTAAATACCAGTCTGGGTTCATTTCTGAATTAAACTCTAATTCTTTTGGCATATAATCTAATACGTCTCCTACATATCCTTGTACGTCACCTTCGTTTGAAACTTTTATTTCGTATTGTACTAGTATAGTAGAACCTGCTAATCTTTTTGCTGCTATTTCTATTTTTGCAAGAGATGTTTCTCCAAAATCGTAGTTTACACTTTCGCTACTATTTGTTACTACTACTCTAGACACATATTTTTCTAAACTTAAGTCAAATTTTGCATTTTCTATTAAACCTATGTCTATATTTTTTATGTCTTCACTTTCTAGTTTTATTGTGTCTGTTACTCCCATTAAAACAGTATTACTATTTATAGTTATTTGTTTTGATATAGCATCTGAATTTTCGTCTTCTTTTGCATTTTCTACTTGATATTTTGTTACTGTGTATTTAGTATTATCGTATTTAAATGCTACAATATATTCTCCTTTTGCTATATTACTAAATTTATATGTTCCTGTTAAGTCTGTTACTGTGGCTAACTCTTTGCCATCCTTATCTTTTACAACATTTCCTTCTTTATCTAATAGAATTACTTCTATTCCTTTTAAAGTTTCTTCACTATTATCTTTTATACCATTTTTGTCTTTATCTAACCATGCTAATCCAGATATTGAATATATTTCTGTTGGGTCTGGTGTTGGATCTGGATCCGGTGTTGGATCTGGGTCCGGTGTTGGATCTGGGTCCGGTGTTGGATCTGGATCCGGTGTTGGATCTGGATCCGGTGTTGGATCTGGATCCGGTGTTGGATCTGGATCTTCTGGCATTGGCTCTTCTGGTGTCGGATCTGGATCTGGCGTTGGGTCCGGGTCTGGTGTTGGCTCTGGATCTATCCAATCATCATTTAGAATTGTATTAATAACTTCATTTGATTCTAAATATTCTCCATCTCCTAAATCTATTTTTGCCACATTTTTTATTTCTTCACTCTTTACGTCATCATCAAGTTTTAATAAAATACCCTCTATTGTAATATTTAAAGTCTCACCTGGTTCAATAGTCTCTATAACGTTAACAGTAGATACTGTTGTTGTTTCTACTACTTCCTCCTTACCATCTGCAAAATATTTTAGTTTTATAAGTTTAAATTTATTAGGTAAATCATCTTTAAGAATTACTGTTGTGTTTCTTTTCCCTATGTTCTCCACTTTTATATCATATTGTAATATATCTCCTTCTTTTAATTCCTTACTTTGATGTGAACTCATTAATATTCTCAAACCAGTTGTTAAAACTTTATTCTGTAACTCATTACTTTCATACTCTTTTCCGTCAGATGATATTGCCAACATAGTATTTTCTATGGTAGCTTCAAAAGTTTCATTTTCCAATTTACCCACTTCAACTTCAAACAATATAGTAGTTTCTTCCCCTGCCTTTAAAGAATCAATTATATATTGGATTTTTTTACTTTCTTTATTATAGTTCCAAATTGTATTATACTCTGAATCACTTATCCACAATACGTTTTCTGGTAGCGTTCCTTCTATTGTTAAATTTTTTACTTCTTCTTCTGTATTATTTTTTAGTTTTACTATATATCTTATAATATCTTCACTATTTAAAGCGACATCTATATTATCTATTCTCGATAGTACTATTTCTATATCGCCTTTAATTACTTTTCTTCCCGTTATTGCAACTTGTGGATTTGCATTTTCGCTTTCTAATGATGCATTACCACTAATTTTATCTGCCCCTTCTTTTATTTTTATTGTAGCTTCTTTTGTTATTGTTTCATTTGGTGCAATTCTTTCTATATTCCATTCTTTGGTTTTTAATTCTGCATTGTCTGTAAATTCAATATCACTTCCTTGTGCATATGTAAGTTCTGTATAAACTGCTCCTTCTGGAATTTGATATTTTAAAGTTGCATTATTGATTGCCTCTGTACCTGTATTTGTTACTTTAATTTCGTATGTTACTATTTGTCCTTCATGGAAAGTGCTTGAAGTTGTTTTTGGTCTTATTGACATTATTACATTATTTTCTTGTGCCGTTGAACCTAACAATGTATTATCTTCTTTTGCCATATTTATTAGCTTAAATGTTATTTTATCTTGTTTTGTTTGTTCTGCTAATAAATAATTTATATCAATACTATTTTCAAATACTTCTTGTTCTTTTATTGCCTCTTCGTTTGCTTTTACTTTATATGCAAGTTCTATTTCTCCTGCTTGTTCTACATCTCCTATTTCTATTTTGAATGCTCTAATTTTACTGTAATCCTCTGCTGTATTTGTCCAAGCTTCATCTGTTGGTGCTTCTGTGCTAGAATAATACACGTTAATATTTTCTAGGCTTGTAGTAATTTGTGAATTTAATATTAGCCCTTCTGGTAATGTTCCTACTATATTTGTATTTGTAATTTTTTGTCCATTATTATTTATTAATTTTGTTGCTATTATAATTTCTGAATTGTCTTTTATTATACTTGTTAATACAGTGTTGTTTAATTCTTCTACAACATTATCTCCGGCCTTTATAGTACTCTTATTTAATATTCCAGCTTTGGCTACTATATTTATATTGTTTATTCTTTCTGCTTTATCTGCACCATTAATACATGTAGCTTTTAACTCTACATTTTTGTTTGCCATAAAGTTTTCTGCTTTTAATTTTAAATCTGCTACAATGTTTGCTCCACCTTGTGCAACATTATTGTATTTTGTTTGTTCTCCTTCTAGTTCTATTTTTAATACTTTGATTCCATTTTCGTTTGTTATTATTTCTGAGGATTTTATTTTTAATTCTTCATCGTATAATAAAGCTATATTATCTAATGTTGCTTCTGTTATTTCTGTAGGAAGTTCTATATTAATTGTAGGATTTTTAAATAGTTTGTTGCTACTGTCTACTGATTTTAATACTGCTGTTAATCTTAGTGTATTTTCCAGTTGATTTGATATTTCGTTTTTGTCCAAGTTTACTTCTATTGTTGTTTCTGGTTCTAATAAATCTGCTGTTGAAGATTTAATTATGTTTGTTACTTCTTTGTTTTCTCCATCTGTTGTCAACAATTTTACTGATGAAGATAATTGTGAAATTTCTTCTATTCCTTCTCTCTTTAATACACTTATTGCTTTTTCGTTTAATATTTCTAATTTACCTTCTTTTACTGCTCCTGTTGTTTCTATTACGATTTTATTTACTTTTGTTTGGTAATTTATTGTAATATATTCTTCGTTTTGTTCTGATAATATTACTTCTGCTATAGGTGCATTTAAATCTTCTGCATTATATACTTTTATTGTTCCTTCTTCTCCTAAAAGTTCTAATGCTTGAGCTTTGTTTATTTTTGTAGTTTTATAATATGAAGATAAATTTTCTGTTTCTTGCTCTGTTGTGTCTTGTAATACTATTTTTTTAGCTAGTTCTGGGTAAGATACAAACACACCCCAAGCTGTTTGATAATCTGTATTTTCTCCTATATACATATTTCCTTTATATATTCTGTTAGTAATTGCTGTATCTAATGTATCTACACTTCCTACTGCTTCTATATTATCTAGTGTTATTTCATTTTCTTTTTCTATAGCAGCATTTGTTCTGCCATATAATTCTAATGTACTTTTTGCCCTTGATATAAATGGTAATATTTGTGTTTCTTCATTATATATATATGTAACTATAAATTCGTCTGCTGTGTTTTTTGTCCATGAAACATTGTTTTCTGCATTTGGGTTATTTAGTACTTCTATATATGTTTTGCCTTCTTCTTGTTTATATTCATATTTGCTATCTACTGAGTTTGCAAATTCTATGTTTGATTTTCCATTTGTTGCTAATGTATTTTTTGCTGTAACTTTTACTTGTTCTGGTGCTGTTCCTATTTCTGGATTTTGTATTTCTATTTTTGTTGTTTTTATTGGTGCTTTACTTTCATTTATATTTGATTTTACTAATACTTGTACTATTCTTTTGTTTGTTCCTTCTATATTGTATATTCTGTTTGTTATTACTTCTTGTGATAATGTTACTTGTTCTTCTGTTATTTCATTTGTTGTCCATTCTATGTTTACATTTTTTGTTGTATTTATATCTGTAACATTTCCATTATTATCTATATATTCGCCTGTTAATTTTATTTCACTAACCATGTTTAATAAACTCAAATTGTATTCTGAATTTTTTCTGGCTACAATTGGTAATCCAAAGCTTATTCCATTTTCTGAAGATATTGTTTCTATATTCTTCTCAAATGAATTGCTGCCGTCTTTTAATTCAAAATTTGAATTTGAGAATTCTATTTTTGGATTTTCTAGCTTTCCTTCACCCTGTACGCTTATTGCTACAAATAAGTTTAAGTCGTCTGCATCTATGTTTTTGCTTACTTTATTTTTAGTTCTATCATTTTCGTCTAAGTATGCAATAAACTTTACATTATCTGAATTTGTTTTGCTATCTTGTTTTGATAAATCCACTTCTGCTGCATGTGATAAAAAGGCTTCTCCTATATATGTTCCGAAGCATTGCAAAATTAGCAAACGTTAATGTTATTACTAGTAACGTTGCTAATACTTTTCCCGTGGTTTTACCATTATTCCATTTCATTAGATTATTAAACATATTAGTTCCTCCTATAAATTTGTAAAACTATGGCTATATTTATATTTATATAGCATTATTTTTGCATTTTTATTGTAGATTGTCAATATATGTTTTTTTTATCAAAACATATATTTCTAAAATACCTATACGGAAGCACAAAAAGCAAACTTTAATTGTAAAAAATTACATTTTTGTGACATTTTATAATTTTACTATTTTATGTCGTTTTTGCCCGATATAGCGCACTTTCACCTATATATTTTATTATAAACGCTTATGTAAACTTTTTCAAGGGATTTTTTAAAGATTTTAAAGTTTCTTTGGAAAAAAATTACTTTTTAGAAAAATTGTTAGAAAAATTGTAATTTGTTTAGTTGATGTGAGAGGTGTGATGCTGGAAGTGGGATTTATAAGATCAAGGCTTCGCAGTCCTTTCCCCTATTTTTTCTCACTTCTCACCTCACACTTCGCACTTCGTGAATTTACATTTTTATGAAATGAATTTCTTTATTTTAAAGTTTGCTTTAACTTTGCTATATGGTCTAATGTCTGCATATATCCTTCTCTATAGCAGAATTCTAGTTTATTTATGCTAAATGGTTTTGCATCTTTTAAGTCTAGTTCTATTACATAATCGCTTATTCTAACCGATTCTCTTATAAGGTTTTCTGTCATTAAATCTAATGACTGCATTCCTATATTATATATTGTTTTTTGCTTTCTTGGAGTTTTTAGTTTAAACCTTATAGAAATTACTTTGTCTACTCCTAGTTTTTTACATTCTGCAGATGGTAGATTGTCGAAAATTCCACCATCAACGAATTGAAATTCTTTATATTCAAATGGAGCATACATTATTGGAAATGTAGAACTTGCTCTAACCGCTTTTCCTATTTCTATATCATGTATGTATTCATCTCCTTGCAATTCATTACTATTTGTAAATATTATTTCTCTATCTGTTATTAAATCAGTTGCTGGTATAGATATTGGTAATTTTATATCTTTTATATTTTTAATATTTTTTAATTTTCCTGATTCTTCTATTGCTGATTCTATATTATAGCTAGAGGTTATTCCGCCTAGTTTTATTCCTCTTACTTCTTTTATATTGCCAAACATATATTTAGGAGATATTGCCATTACAGATTTAGCAAAATAATTAAATAATTTGATCATTTCTTCTGTTGTATATTCCATTCCATAAAGTGCTGCAACTATACTACCCGCAGATGTTCCTGCCACAGCATCTATTTTTATTCCATTTTCTTCTAAGGCTTTTATAGCACCTATATGTGCCACTCCTCTGACTCCGCCACCTGCTAACGCCAAACCTATTTTCATATTTGCCTCCTATATTTTTTCTTTTTTCAAATTGTAATTCATCCGAAAATATTTATTGAAACACGCTTAATATCATTTTTTCGGGCAGACACAGGGCCTGCCCCTACATTTGTATCAATCACCATGATATATTCGGGTCGCCAAGGGCGGTGACCCCTACAGCATTTGCAATAAATTACATTTACGATTCAGGACAGTCCCCTTTTGTCATTCGACAAAAGAGGGACAGTCCCTAGAATCGTTCACATTATCTTTTTGCTTTTTCCATATTGTATACAATTTTACCAATAATTTTGTCTGGTACTATTTTACTTAAGAATCTTATCATTTTGTTGTTTCCACCTGGTAATATCATATATTTTCCTTTGAACATATTGTCTATTGCATATCTTGCAACATATCTTGCTGTCATTAATTTTGTTTTGAATTCTACATTTGCTTTTTCTAAGAATGCTGTTTTTATTGGTCCTGGGCATAGT
>CAKPJR010000010.1 GCA_934162925.1 uncultured Clostridia bacterium
GTATACAGGAGAACATGTAGATAAAAACAAAAAATCAATAGCATATTCATTAACATTTAGTGACAGCAAAAAAACACTAACAGATGATGAAGTAACAGGAATATTTAATAAAGTAATTGCAGATGCAGAAAGAGTATTTGGCGCAGAAATAAGAAAATAATGAATTGGAAATTGTAAAATGGATGTGAGAAGTGAGATTTTTAGGGGGGCGTATTGCATACGCCCCCCTAAAAAATTTATTGCAAGCGCTGTATGGGTCGCTACATTCGGCGACCTGCCCATGGTAGAGTCAAACATAAATGTAGGGGCAGGCCCTGTGTCTGCCCGAAGAAATATCTGAAAAAAATCCTAATTGAATTTGTTCGAAAAATAAAAATTGAATAAAAATTTCTATACCTGGCAAAAATATGTATAAATTACATATTTTAAGAGGGTGAAAAGATTTGAATACAAAAAATTATAAATATTTAAACATCAAAGGAACAATATTAGATAATTATCAATTGCAGAATTATATGGAGAAAATTGCAATAAATCATGATGTAAAAGGGCAGAGTAAAAAAAATACTTATCCCGTACCAAGGCTTAAGGATAACTTTAAGTTTATAGAAAAAACTTATGAGTTACTAAATGAGAGTATAAAAAATGGAGTGGAAATTCATCCGGCAGGGGAATGGCTTTTAGACAATTTTTATATAATAGAAGAAACATATAAAACAGTTTGTCTAGAAATGAATATAAAAAAGTATAAGGAGTTTCCAGGAATATCTACTGGAGAATATAAAGGATATGCTAGAATCTATGTATTAGCATCTGAAATTGTTGCATACACAGATAATAAAATAAATGATGATATTCTAGAACTTACTATTTCTTCATATCAAAAAAGAAAGCCACTAAACATGAAGGAAATCTGGAACTTATGGATATTTTTAGAAATAGCAATAATAGAAAATATAAGAAGCGTATGTGAAAAGATATATTCTTCACAAATCCAGAAATATAAAGTAGAAAGCATAATAGAAAGATTAGTAGAAAAAAAGGAAATAAAAAACCAAACATATAAAGCTATAAAAAAAGATGAAAAAATGAAATTAAGTAACAAGGAAATGAAGTATCCATTTATTGAATATATGTCATATAAACTTAAAAAGTATGGAAAACAAGGATTGCCATACTTGGAAATTCTAGAAGAACAAGTAAATAAAATGGGAATGACTATAGCTGATGTTATAAAAAAGGAACACTATGATATTGCAATTTCTAAAGTCTATATAGGGAATAGTATATTAAGCTTAAAAGAAATTTTGAGAGTAAATTTTTTAAGTTTATTTGAAGAGATTAATGGAATAGAAGAAATATTGAAAAAAGATCCGGCAAATGTATATAGTAAAATGGATTATAAAACAAAAGATAGTTATAGAAATGCAATAAAGGAAATCTCTGAAAAAACAAAAATATCAGAAATATATATAGCAAATAAAGTAGTTGAAGTGGCTAGTAAATACAAAGAAAAAAACAGTAAAAAATCACATATAGGATATTATTTAATATCAGAAGGGAAACATGAACTATTAAATGCAATAGGATTTAAAGGGAAGAAAGAAATTTCATACAAAACAAAATCTAATATATATATACTAGCAATTTATACACTTACAACTATATTTACAATAATAAATGGAGCATATTTATATTTTAGATCTAAAAGCTTACTAATATCAATTTTAGCAAGCATTTTTCTGTATATTCCAATATCAGAAATAGTTATTCAAGTAATAAATTATATTTTGAATAAGTCTGTAAAACCTAAAGCTCTTCCTAAACTAGATTTTACCAAAGGAATACCAAAAGAATATTCAACATTTGTTGTAATACCTACAATAATAAATTCAAAAGAAAAGGTAATAGAATTAATAAAAAAATTAGAGGTATATTATCTAGCAAATAAAAGTGAAAATCTATATTTTGCATTACTTGGAGATTGCACTTCATCAAAGAATAAAAAGGAAAAAATTGATGATGAAATTATAAAGACTGGATTAGAGGAAATAAAAAAATTAAATGATAAATATAAAAATGAAATCAATGAACCATCTAAATTTTATTTTCTATACAGAGAAAGAACATGGAATGAAAAAGAAGAATGTTATTTAGGATGGGAACGAAAAAGAGGACTATTATGCCAATTTAATGAGTTTTTAGTAGATGGAATAAATAAATTTAAAGTAAATACACTTCTAAATGAAAATGCTGAAGGTGATTCAAAAGGTCAAAATGGAAATTTAAATATTAAATATGTAATAACTTTAGATTCAGATACAAATTTAGTCTTAGAAACTGCATTTGAATTAA
This sequence comes from uncultured Clostridia bacterium, assembly GCA_934162925.1. Taxonomy (GTDB): domain Bacteria; phylum Bacillota; class Clostridia; order TANB77; family CAG-508; genus CAG-452. The sequence goes on from CAKPJR010000010.1 coordinate 2,356, forward strand.
TAGGAACAATGGCTCATATTCTTAACACACCAGTATTAAACAAAGGAAATGATGCAGTAATAGAAGGACATGGCTTAATTCAACCTAGAATAGGAATAAATTTAGAAGCAAGTAGAAAGAGTTTATTTACAAAAATATATGCAGGAGCTCGGAGGAACAGATTCATATACAAATGCAATATCTGATATATATCAAGATAATTTTGACGAAGGTATTTTTACAGGAAAAGGAATATATGATGTAAAAATATTTCATAAGGTATTGTGCAACGAAATACCAGAAAATATAGTATTAAGTCATGACCTGCTAGAAGGAAATTATTTAAGATGTGGACTTGCAACAGACATTTTGTTATTAGATGATTATCCAAGCAAATACAATACTTATTGCTTAAGACAAAGCAGATGGATAAGAGGAGATTTCCAAATAAGCAGATGGCTAAAAAATAGAATAATAACCAAAAACAAAACATTAAAATTAAATCCATTAGGAGCATTATCTAAGTTTAAAATATTTGACAATTTGAGAAGAAGTCTAGTTTCTATTTTTGTAATTATAAGTTTAATATATTGTTTAATATTAAAAAACAATTCAATCATAAAAAATATAGCTATAATTGCTTTGGTTGCATATAGCATTCCTACAATATTAGATATCTTAAATTATATTATTTTTAAAAAAGGAAAAGATACAAGATTCATATATGCGCGTAAAAACTTTATATCTAGAATTAATGCTATAAAAGCAAGTATTGTTAGAACAATACTTGATATATGCTTTTTACCACATAAGGCATATATTACCTTAAACTCAATTGTAAAAACAACATATAGAATGAAAATAAGTAAGAAACATCTATTAGAATGGTTAACTGCAGAGGAAGCTGAAAAACAAGCCAAAACAGATTTGATTTCATACTATAAATTTATGTGGATAAATGTTTTAATTGGAGTTTTATTTTCCTTATTAGGAGTATTTTCAAAACAATTATTGAAAATATTAATTGGAATAATGTGGATAATAGGACCAGCCTTGGCATGGAGAATAAGTAAGAATATTAGAAAGAGTTCAGCCATAGAAAAAATATCTAGAGAAGACAAAGAATATCTTTTAGAAATAGGAAAAAGAACATGGCAATATTTCAAAGATAATATAAATAAAGAGAATAATTATTTACCACCAGATAATTATCAAGAAGGGCGAGCAAAGAAAATTGCACGGAAGAACATCAACAACAAATATTGGGCTTGGAATGTTAGCTATAATTTCAGCTTATGATTTAAAGTATATAGAACTAGAAGAAGGACTAGATTTATTATACAAAATGTTTGAAACAATAGGTAAGCTTCAAAAATGGAATGGACACTTGTATAACTGGTATAATACAAATACTTTAGAGCCATTAATCCCAAGATATATTTCTACAGTTGATAATGGTAACTTTATAGGATATTTATATACTGTAAAACAGTTTTTAATAAATGCTGAAAAAGATGTATTTGATATTGATAATAGCAATAACGAATACACAGAGAAAATTTCTCAGATGATTTCTACAATAGATAGCATAATAGAACAAACAGATTTCTCTATATTGTATGATTCAAAAAAGCGTTTATTTTCAATAGGATATGATGTAGAACAGAATAAATTAACTAATTCATATTATGATTTACTTGCATCAGAAGCAAGACAAGCTAGTCTTGTTGCAATAGCAAAAAAAGATGTTACACCTAAACATTGGGGAGCGTTAAGTAGAACACTTACAAGCTTGAAAAAATATAAGGGACTAATTTCTTGGTCAGGTACAGCATTTGAATATTTAATGCCAAACATAAATATAAAAAAATATGAAGAAAGTTTGTTAGATGAGTCTTGTAGATTTCTAATAATGAGTCAAATAGAATATGCAAAAAAACTTGGAGTACCTTGGGGAATTTCAGAAGCGGCATATAATTTAAAAGATTTAAATAATAATTATCAATATAAATCTTTCGGTGTTCCTTGGCTTGGATTAAAAAGAGGACTTAATGATGATATGGTTGTGTCTCCATATTCTGTGTTTTTAAGTTTAAACTATGTTCCGAAATTGGCAATAGCAAATTTAAAAGAACTAGAAAAAGAAAATATGTATGATAAATATGGATTCTATGAGTCTGTAGATTACACAATGTCTAGGTTAAAATATGGAAAAAAATATGAAGTAGTAAAAACATATATGGCACATCATCAAGCTTTAAGTTTACTTGCAATTAATAATGTATTAAACAATGAAATTTTAATAAAAAGATTTATGGATAATCCAGAAATAGAAGCTGTTGACATTTTACTTCAAGAAAGAATGCCAGAAAAAGCAATTATAACAAAAGAGAAAAAAGAAAAAATAGAAAAAATAAAACCTAAAGATTATCAAAATTATATTGAAAAAACATATAAAAATATAGAAACAAATTTAAATAGATCTAATGTAATATCTAATGGAACATATACAGTTTGCACAAAAGATAATGGAGAGGGATTTAGCAAGTATAATAATATATTAATAAATAGATTCAAAGAAACAGCAGACTATAAGCAAGGAATACTATTCTTTATAAAAAATGTTAGAACTAAAAGAATCTGGACAAACACACCAATATCAGAAAATAATAGAGGAGATTTATATAAAACAACCTTTGCTCCAGAAAGAAGTGAATTTGTTAGAACAGATGCAAATATAGAAACAAAAACAAAAATAATAGTCGCACCAGATGATCCAGTAGAAATAAGAAGATTAGAAATAAAAAATAATGGAATGAATGAAGAAACCCTTGAAGTAACAAACTACTTTGAACCAGTATTGTCTAGACCTACACAAGATTATGCACACATGGCTTTTAATAATTTATTTTTGACATTTGAAAAACTAGAAGAAGACGAAATATTAGTAAAAAGAAAAAAAAGAGGAACAGATGAAAGAGACGTATATTTAGAAGCATGCTTATTTGCCGAAGATGAAACAATTGGAGACTTGGAATTTGAAATAGATAAAGAAAAATTCTATGGAAAAAAACAAAATCTTATTCCAGAAATGGTAAAAGAGTCAAAACCATTTTCACAAAATATTGGCTTGGTAACTGATCCATGTTTAGCAATGAAAAGAACAATAAAAATTGAACCAGGAGAAAAAATAATACTTAATCTATTAATAGCAATAGAAAATAATAAAGATGTAGTAAGCAGCTTATTACAAAAATATAAAAATGAAAAAGTAATAACAAAAACTTTTGAATTATCTAGAGCAAAAGTAGAGGCAGAAACTATTTATTTAGGCTTAAAAGGAAGAGATATAGAAAAGTATCAAAAATTGCTAGGATATATATTATTAAACAATCCATTGAAAAAGCTTACATTAAATACATTACCTAAAAGAATTTACTCACAAAGTAAATTATGGAGATATGGAATATCTGGGGATTTACCGATAGTTTTAGTAAAAGTTCAGGATTTAAATGATATGTATGTAGTGCAAGATATGTTAAAAGCATATGAGTTCTTTAGAAGTAAAAATATTAAAATAGATTTAGTAATATTTAATAGTGAAGAAAATTCTTATGAGCAATATGTAAATTATGAAATAGAAAATGCAATAGCAAATAAACAAATGGAATTTTTAAAAAATCAGTATGGGGGAATATTTGTTATAAATTCTAATCAAATAGAAAAAGATGATATAGATTTGTTGGAATTTAAAGCAAATGTAATTATAGATAGTAAATTAGGAAATATAGAAGAACGGAATAAAAGATTTAGAAGAAGAATATATAAAAGAGCTAAAAAATATAGGCTTAGATTCAAGCCCAGAAAGAGTATTTAATAATGACATAAAAACAGTTCAAAATATAGATATGTCTAAATTAGAGTATTACAATGAATATGGAGGCTTTTCAGAGGATGGATTAGAATATGTAATAAAATTGGAAAAGGGAGAGAAACTTCCAACAGTGTGGAGCATGATTTTAGCAAATGAAACATTTGGAACATTAGTTACACAAAACTTAGGAGGTTATACGTGGCATAAAAATAGTAGGCTAAATAGGCTGTCAGCTTGGAATAATAATCCTGTTTTGGATATACCTTCAGAAATAATATATTTAAAAGACTATGAAACAGGAAAAAAATGGTCTTTATGCAATAATCTAAATGATGAAAGCCCAGAAAGCTATATAACATATGGCTTTGGATATGTAAATTTTAAGTCAATACAAAATAATATAATGCAGGAATTAGATATTTTTGTTCCGCAAAAAGACAATGTAAAAATAAATGTATTGAAATTGAAAAATTTAGAGCCAAATAAAAGAAAACTTAAATTAGTTTATTATGTGAAAACTGTACTAGGAGAAGATGAAATAAAAACAAATAGTTATATAGAAGTAAATAAAGAAAGTAATATAATCATAATAAAGAATTTATATAAAGATAGTTTTAAAAATAATGTTTGTTTTGTATCCTCAAATGAAGATATAAAATCTTATACAGCAAATAAAGATTTCTTTTTTGGAAAAGGAGATATAAAAAATCCAGAAAGCTTAGATAAAGTAGAATTAGATAAAGCAAATGGATTAGGAAATAATTCATGTGTTGCAATAGAGTTAGAAATAGAATTAGAAAGTTATGAAAGCAAAGAAATCATATTACAGTTTGGAGAAGAAAACACAATATTAGACGCAAAAAATACAGTATATAAATATTCTAAAGTGGCAAATTGCAATAAAGAATTAAATAATGTAAAAAGCTTTTGGTTTGAGCTTATAAATAAGGTACAAGTAAATACTCCATTAGAATCACTAAATTTAATGATAAATGGATGGGCTAAATATCAGACAATAGTATCTAGATTATGGGCAAGAAGCGGTTATTATCAGTCGGGTGGAGCAATTGGATTTAGAGATCAACTGCAAGATACTATAGGATTAAAATACGTAGATATTGATTTTATGAAAAAACAAATATTAATAGCTTGCAAACATCAATTTATAGAAGGAGATGTAGAACATTGGTGGCATGAGGACACAAGTAGAGGAATAAGAACAAGATTTTCTGATGACCTGCTTTGGCTTTGTTATGTTGTTTATGAATATATAAATTGTACAGGAGACTATAGCATTTTAGACGAAAAAGAGCCTTACGTTATGGGAGAACTTTTGCCAGATGGAGTAGATGAAAGGTATGATGTTTATCTAGAATCTCAGTTAAAAGAAGATGTTTATTCTCATTGTATTCGTGCAATAGATAGAAGTCTAAACTTTGGTGAACACGGATTACCTAAAATAGGTTCAGGAGACTGGAATGATGGATTAAATACAGTAGGAAACAAACAAAAAGGAGAGAGTATATGGCTAGGATTTTTTATATATGATATACTAAGAAAATTTATATCTATATGTGAAAAAAGAAATGATATATCAAGAGCAAATGAATATAAAGAAAAAATGAATATAATAAAAAAATCATTAAATATTGCTGGTTGGGATGGAAGATGGTTTAGAAGAGCATATATGGATAATCGGAGAACCACTTCGGAAGCATTGAAAATGAAGAATGTAGGATAGATAGCATATCACAAAGTTGGGGAGTAATATCAAATGCAGCAGACAATGACAAGAAATATATATCAATGGAAAGCTTGGAAAATCACTTAATAGACACGGAAAACGGAATAATAAAATTACTTGATCCACCATTTAATAAAACGAAATTAGAACCAGGATATATAAAAGCATACTTACCAGGGGTAAGAGAAAATGGAGGACAATACACACATGCGGCAATGTGGGCAATTATAGCATTTACTAAATTAGGCTTTGGCGATAAAGCAGTAGAATACTATAGAATGGTAAACCCAATAGAACACAGTAGAACCAAAGAATCCGCAAAGAAATACAAAGTAGAACCATATGTAATAGCAGCAGACGTATATGGAGCAAATAACCTTCAAGGAAGAGGTGGCTGGACATGGTATACTGGCTCAAGTAGTTGGTTTTGTAAAGCAGGACTTGAAGATATACTTGGCTTAAATATAACAAACGAGGTATTAAAAATTAATCCTTGTATTTCTAGTAAATGGAGTGAATATAGTATAAGATATAGATATAAAAGCAGCGTTTACAATATAACAGTAAAAAATCCAAAAGGAAGGTGTACTCGGAGAAGACCAAAGATTTTATTTAAATGGGCAAGAGGTAAAAGAAAAAGAAGTAAAATTAGAAGACAATAATAGTGTAAATAATATAGAAATAATACTTTAAAGAATTAATTGGTTGACACTTTATGTAAAACATTATATAATATTAAAACAAGCAACATTTTCCTTGTTAAAAATTATTAAGAAGGAGAGATGAAAGAAATTTCTTTCAAAGTAGAATTTGTTTTTTTAAATTATTGCAATAGGAGGATAAGACATGACAGAAAAAACAAAAAGGGTTCTTGAAAAACTATACCATATCCTAGTATGGATTTTGGTAATTCTTTTCATTGCTATATTACTCTTTGCAAATATAAGAGCAGGGAATGGCAACAGAAAAACAAAGACTACAACAGAACCTACTACTTCAGCTGTTGAAAGTCAGGCTCTATAAGAGCCTGGCTTTTAAAATGAGATAAAACTAATAAGCTGTAATGTTTTAGGAAATAATAAAGGTTAATAAAACAATTGTCACATCCTTGTAACAAATTTGTAAAAAGAACTTGTCATAAATATTGTTATATGATATAAATATAATAATGAAAGTCGTAAATAAGAAAGGCGGGACTTTTGTGGAAAATATGGAAAATAAAAAAACTATATTAATAGTTGATGATGAGAAACCTATAGTAGACATATTGGTATATAATCTTGAAAAAGAGGGATATAATACTTTGGAGGCAAATGATGGAGTGGCTGCAGTAGAAATTGCACTTAACCAGAAACCAGATTTGATTTTATTGGATATAATGCTTCCAAAAATGGATGGATTGACAGTATGTAAGAAGATAAGAACTTCACTTAATGTTCCAATTCTTATGCTTACAGCAAAAGATGAAGAAATTGACAAAATATTAGGACTTGAATTAGGTGCGGATGATTATATTACAAAACCATTTAGTGTAAGAGAATTGATGGCTAGAATTAAAGCAAACTTAAGAAAATCAGAAGTTAAAGAAAATACAAATAATATATCAGAAGATGAAGCAAAAACAAAAAAAATTATAGTTGGTTCATTAGAATTAGATTTAGATAAATTTGAAGCAAAAGTAGATGGAGAAGTGATAGACTTAACTCTAAGAGAATTTGAAGTGCTAAAATTTTTAGCAAGCCAAGCTGGACAAGTAATAACAAGAGAAGTTTTATTGGAAAAGGTTTGGGGATATGAGTATTATGGAGATATAAGAACAGTAGATGTTACAGTAAGAAGAATTAGAGGAAAAATAGAAAAAGATACTGCAAATCCAAAAATTCTTATAACCAAAAGAGGGGTAGGATATTATATAAAAACAAATTAATGATTCTAGGGAATGCCCTGAATCATAAATAAGATTAATTACAAATATTGTAGAGGGCGGACAATTCTGTCCGCCCTCAATTTTTGAGGTGAAATATGTTTAAAAGTACACAAATAAAAATAATATTAATAGTTATAATGCTAGCTATAATAATGTTTATAATACCAGGATGTATTTATATAAATTATTTATCAAATGTAAATTCAGAAAAAATAAGTTTTGCAATTAATAATGGAAAAATTATGTTTTATATAATTTCACTTTCTTTTATAATTATCTCTACTGTAATATTGATATTTACATCTAAAATAATTCTTAATCCGATCACAAAATTAATAAAAAGTGCAGAAAAAATTGCTGATGGAAGTAATGTAGAACAAGAAACTGATTATATAGACGGAAAAAAGATAAGAAGTGATGAAGATGAATTATCTAAAGCATTTAATTTAGTTACAACAAGTTTAAAACAAAATTTAAATGAAGTTACAAGGCAAAAGAAACAAATTGAAACCATTTTACTTCATATGACAGATGGAATAATTGCATTTGATATTGATGGAAAAATCATGCATATAAATCCAGCAGCAACAAGGCTATTAGGAATAACAGAAAATGAAAACACATTTGATAAGATCTTCAAGAAATTAAAAGTAGATATTAATATGGAGAAAATAATATATCTAGAGAATTGGACATCAACAGAAGTTAAAGTAGAAATAGAAGATGTTTACTTAAATTTATTTTTTGCACCATTTAAAGATGAAAATGATAGGCCAGCAGGAGTTATGGTATTAATACAAGATATAACAGAACATGTAAAATTAGATAATATGAGAAAAGAATTTGTTGCAGATGTATCACATGAATTAAAAACACCTCTTACTTCAATATTAGGATATGCAGAAACACTTTCAGAAACAGATTATGATGAAGAAATAAGACAAAAATTTTTAGGAGTTATATCTTCAGAAGCAGTAAGAATGACTAAACTAGTTAATGATTTGCTAACTCTATCAAAATTTGATAATAAAAAAACTGAATGGGAAAGAACAGAATTTGACTTGGGGGAACTTGTAAAACAATGTCAGCAAAACCTCCAAATAGAAATGGAAAAGAAACATCAAAGAGTAGAATGTTTTGTCACAGCAAATGTTCCAAATGTCTATGCAGATAGAGATGGAATAGAAAGAGTAGTATTAAACATATTATCAAATAGCATAAAATATACAGGTGAAGGCGGAACAATAAAAATTTATGTAGGATTTGTCTATAATGATGCATATATAAAAGTAATTGATAATGGAATAGGAATTCCAGAAGAAGACTTGAACAAAATATTTGAAAGATTTTATAGAGTAGATAAGGCAAGAACAAGACAAATGGGAGGAACAGGACTTCGGACTTTCAATTGCAAAAGAAATATTAGACCAAAATAACGGAAGAATTGATATAAAAAGTAAAGTACATGAAGGAACAGAAGTTGTAATAACAATACCTACTAGAGGATAACAAAGAGACTTTAATTGCTCGCAATATTTATTAATTAAATAATTGAAAAAATATAGATAGTAATGTATAATGAAAAAGTAATGTATGCGAAAGAGGGAAAAGTAATGGAAGAAAAAACAAATTCAAAGCTAAAAGATATATTAGAATGGGCATATTGTATAATAATAGCAGTAGTGCTTGCATTATTATTTAGATATTATATAGGAACACCAACAGTAGTAAAACAACCATCAATGTTTAACACACTAGAAGAAGGTCAAAGACTAATTTTAAGTAGATGGACAAGGACTGTAAAGGGAAATTACAAAAGGGGAGATATTGTAACTTTTGAAGCACCAAGTAAAGCTATAGTGTCAGCATTTGAAGCGGATATGGAAAATCCAATTGCTATATATGATTATGAACCAAAAGGTATAATGGCAAAATTTTCTTATTATGTATTAGAATTTACTAAAACAAGTTATATAAAAAGAGTTATTGGAATTGAAGGAGACCATATAAAAATAGAAAATGGCAAAGTATATTTGAACGGAGAGGAACTAGAAGAACCGTATTTAAGAGAAGGAATAGAAACAAAAGCGGAGCATGGAGAATTGTTTTTAGATGTTACAGTTCCAGAAGGATGTGTATTTGTAATGGGAGATAATAGACCTCGCAGTACAGATAGCAGAAGCTTTGGTTGCATTCCAGTAGAAAAAGTAGAAAGTAAAGTATTGATTAGATTTTGGCCATTAAATAAATTTGGCAAAGTTAAATAAAGTATGTGTGAAGTATTATAGTCTTCAGCAGTGCATAAAAAGGAAAGATAATGATTTTTGAAAATATTATAGGTAATGAAAAAAATAAGGAATTATTAAACCAAATAATAAGCATGAATAACATTGCACATAGTTATATGTTTATAGGAAAAGAATCAATTGGAAAAATGTTATTTGCAAAAGAATTTGCAAAAGCAATTTTATGTATAAACGACTCCAAACCATGTGGAAAATGTAAATCTTGTATAGAATTTGAATCATCTAATAACCCAGATTTTGAAATAATTGAGCCCGTTGGAAATAGCATTAAAATAGAACAGATAAGAGAACTTATAAAAAAAGTATATGAAAAACCGATTGTATCTAATAAAAAAGTATACATTATAAATGACAGCAATCTGATGACAAAAGAAGCACAAAATAGTTTATTAAAAACACTTGAAGAACCACCAGAATACGTTAGCATTATTTTAATAGCTTCAAATGAAAACTTATTTTTACCTACAATAAAGTCAAGATGCACAAAAATAATGTTTAAAAAATTAACAGACAATGAGCTAAAAACAATATTAAAGAGAAAATATAATAAATTAAATATTCAAGAATTAGTGCTAAAAATTGCTGATGGAAGTGTGAATAAAGCAGAATGCTTAGATGGAAAAGAAGAATTATATAACAAAGTTAATAGAATATATTCTAGTTTAGAAAATGTCAATATCATAAAATTAATAAATAGTAAAGAAGATATTTTTAAAGATAAAGAACAAGCAATTGAGATGTTAGAGTATATAAATTTAATATTTTTTGATAAAATCACTTCAAATTCAAATTATATAGAATGCATGAAAATAGTAGAAGACACAAAAGATAGACTGAAAAAAAACAATAACTATGATATGACAATAGATAATTTAAATATGACAGTTTGGGAGGTAATAAATGGCAAATATTATAGGAGTTAGATTTAAAAAACCAGGTAAAATATATTTTTTTGATCCTGATGGGATAGAAATAAAAAAAGGACAATATGTAATTGTAGAAACAGCAATGGGAGTAGAATATGGAGAAGTTGCAATTGCAAATAGAACCATACCAGACGAAAAACTTGAAAAACCATTGAAAAAGATTATAAGAGTAGCAACATATAAAGACAAAAAGCAAAACGAAGAAAATAAGAAAAAAGAACAAGAAGCTTTAAAAATATGCCAAAAGAAGATAGAAGAGCATAAATTAGACATGACTTTAACAGATATTGAATATAAATTTGATAGAAGCAAATTACTATTCTTCTTTACAGCTGAAGGTAGAATAGACTTTAGAGACCTAGTAAAAGACCTAGCAGCAATTTTTAAAACAAGAATTGAGTTAAGGCAAATTGGGGTAAGGGATGAAGTAAAAAAACTAGGACGGAAATGGAATGTGCGGAAGAGAGTTATGTTGTTGTTCATTCCTAGGAAATTTTGAAACTGTTTCTATAAAAATGGCAAAAGAACAAAATATATCTCTTAATCCTGCTAAAATATCTGGAAACTGTGGAAGATTAATGTGCTGCTTAAAATATGAGCAAGAAGTTTATGAAGAAAAACTTAAAAGATTGCCAAAAGTTGGAGCAATAGTAAAAACAGAAGATGGAGAAGGAGAAGTTTGCCGGAGTAGAAACATTAAAAGAAATAATAAAAGTAAAATTTAAAGACGGAGATGATACATTCTTTAAAAAATATAATGCAAAAGATGTAAAAATTATAAAGGATGTAGAAAAAGAAGATGACAAAATAGAAGCAGAAAATCCAGAAGACTTAAAAGAATTGCAAGAACTAGAAAAATTAGAAAAAATAGATGAAAAAAACAACAAATAATTTAGATATTAATTTTATAATAAAAAAAGAAATTCAATCAAAAAAATATAGGGTTGCTGCCAAAAGTGACCAGTAAAAAGGTGGTGAATAAAAAATGGCATATAAAATATCAGATAAATGTATATCTTGTGGAGCATGTGCAGCAGAATGCCCAGTAGGATGTATTTCACAAGGAGAAGAAAAATACATAATAGATGAAAATACATGCATTGGTTGTGGTACATGCGCAGGTGTTTGCCCAGTAGAAGCACCAGCTGAGGAATAAAATATATTATTAAATAATATAAAGCTTTGCATATAAAAAGAAGAAAGAGATGTATCAATTGATTTTAATCTCTTCCTTCTTTTTTTTCATTCAATTGCCTTTATGAGCTTTTGCACGCTTAATTTTTCTTCTAAAGTATGCTACATATTGTGCAAGCATAAACAAAAACAAAAGCAAAGCACAAAACTGAATTGCAATTACAATAAACAGTCCTGTCAAGATGATAAATTGAGTGAAATTAGATGATAACGAGAACTTGGATACAAAAGAGTCAGAAGAATTATATATAGCATTGCGTTCCTCCATCAACTCTTCGTAAGCAGCAATTCTATCATCAGTCCAATTTTCACCAAGCTTTGCGAGACTTGCATTCTCTTCAAGGCACTCAACGTTTTTTGAAATCATCAAAAGCTGGTAAAGTGTCCGAATACCTTTGCCAAATTTAGGAACTGTAGCAACTGAAGAAAAGGCTATTGTACCAAGAAGTACAATAAGGATGCATCTGATAAGGTGTTTGTTTTTCATAAAGATTCCTCCAAAAAAATTATTATAACTATATTATATCACGAAGTGAACATAAATTCAAATTTTGCCAAAATTGTGGGGTTGACTTTTATACATTTTAGAAATATACTGTATTTTGTATAGCAGTAAAATATTAACATATAAATTAATTAAGGGAGGTTAATAAATGGAAGGCTTAATAGAAATTAGATGGCACGGACGTGGAGGCCAAGGCGCAAAAACAGCATCACTTCTTTTAGCAGATGCAGCATTTAATACAGGCAAATATATTCAAGGGTTTCCAGAATATGGACCAGAAAGAATGGGTGCACCAATTACAGCATATAACAGAATAAGTGACAAACCAATTACAATACATAGTAATATTTATGAACCAGACTATGTAGTCGTTGTGGATGACACTCTATTGGAAACAGTTCCAGTAACAGCTGGATTAAAGAGTACAGGAGCAATAGTAATAAATACTACAAAAAATGCAGAAGAGATAAAAGAATTACTTAAAGGCTATGAAGGAAAAGTATATAAAATAGATGCAAGAAAAATATCAGAGGAAGCATTAGGAAGGTATTTTCCTAATACACCAATGCTTGCAGCAATAGTAAAAGTTAGTAAAGTTATGTCAGATGAAGAATTGTTAAATGATATGAAAGGTTCATTTAAACATAAATTTGCTAAAAAACCAGAAGTAATAGAAGGAAATATGAAAGCATTAGAAATGGCTTTAAACTCAGTAGAGGAAATATAGAAAGAAGGATGTGATTTTTACATGGATATCAATCCAAAAACACCAATGGAGGAATTAACACCAGGTGGAGATATATATACAGCAGGAAACGCAAGAGAATTTAAAACAGGAGATTGGAGAAGCCAAAAACCTATATTCTTATCAGAAAAATGCAAACAATGTGGCTTATGCTTTCCGGTATGCCCAGATGATGCAATACCAGTAGGAAGAGATCAAAAAAGAACAGAATTTAATTATGATTATTGCAAGGGATGCGGGGTTTGTGCTAAGGTGTGTCCGTTTGGCGCAATTGAAATGCAATAAAAAGGGAGGAATAAATGATGAGTATTAGAGAACGTTTAAGTGGTAATGAAGCAGCAGCTATTGCGATGAAACAAATAAATCCAGATGTAGTAGCAGCATTCCCAATAACACCATCAACAGAAATACCACAATATTTTTCAACATTTGTAAGTAATGGAGAAGTAAATACAGAATTTGTTGCAGTAGAAAGTGAACATAGTGCAATGTCTGCAACAATAGGAGCAGAAGCGGCAGGAGCGAGAGCTATGACAGCAACTTCTGCAAATGGAATGTCATTAATGTGGGAAATGATATATATTGCTTCAAGCTTAAGATTACCAATAGTAATGAGCTTAGTAAATAGAGCAGTATCAGGACCATTAAATATTCATAATGACCATTCAGATGCAATGGGAGTAAGAGATGCTGGATGGATTATGCTATTTTCAGAGAATAACCAAGAAGCTTATGACAATTTAATAATGGCACATAGAATAGCAGAAAATAAAAATGTAAAACTACCTTTAATGGTATGCCAGGATGGATTTATAACATCACATTCAATAGAAAATATAGAATTAATAGAAGATGATAAAGTAAAAACTTTTGTTGGAGAATATAAGCCAGATGAATATTTGCTAAATAAAGACAACCCAATAGCAGTAGGACCACTTGACTTACAAGCATACTTATTTGAACACAAAGCACAACAAGCAGAAGCAATGAAAAATGCAAAAAAAGTAATATTAGACGTAGCAAAAGATTTTGAAAAAATGACAGGTAGAAAATATTCTTTCTTTGAAGAATATAAACTAGATGATGCAGAAATTGCAATAGTATGTATGAACTCAACAGCAGGAACAACAAAATATGTTGTAGATAATTTAAGAGAAAAAGGAATAAAAGCAGGACTT
>CAKPJR010000011.1 GCA_934162925.1 uncultured Clostridia bacterium
GGAAGGAACACAAATCAGGGGTATCAATGTGGGAAGAACTGATTGATGATATGATAAGTGAAAATTATGAATCTGATTATGATGAAAATGATAATTTAATTGAAAGAAATTCTTTATTAGAAAAATACGGAGTTACCCAAGAACAATATGATGAAATGAGTGCAAAAGAACAAGAAAATATAAAACGTGAAATAGCAATGGATGAAGGAAGTATTACTAATGGTGCTTCTGTTTTTGATTTATCAAATTATGGAATTGATTTTTTCTGGAATTATGAGGCAACACATGGCTATTTGACTTCTCCAGAAGTTCATTTTTTTACGGGCAAAGTAACAGGACAAGGGGTTGATGGGGAAAATATAGTAATTCCAGACAAAATATTACTAAAAACTGACTCAAAAGACATTAAAAAAATATATGATGAATTATATTATGAATATGATTTAAATGATTCAAAAGAAAGAGATTTAGCAAATAAGGAATTTACCCAAAAATTATTTGATTTAATAAATAAAAAATCTAATCTAATAGAAAATGCAGACACTAGATATTCTAAAAACAACAGTATATGGCAAGAATATCTAAACAAAAACTATAAAAATACTGGAAGAGGAGAAACAATAAAAGATGTAAAACTAGCACCTGTAAAAAATGAAAACATTCAAAATAATTATAATTTAACAGATGAGGATCTTTCTGTATTAAATAAAATATACGAAAAAGAAGGTAAAACAGAAGTACTAACTAAAAAAGAAAAGGCTAAAATACTAGAAAAATATGCTAGTGATAAATATAAATTTGGAGACAGTTTAGATATTTTAGCACAAAAATTTGTAAATAAAGGACACTATATAGATAAACTATCAGAAGATGCAAAGAATCCAGAACTTAAATTTATATATGATAGAAATTTAAATTCTTTTGCAGAAGGACAATATGTTATTGGTGTTGCACAAACAGATAATAATGGAAAGAAAATAGGTAAATCTATCAATGATATATGGAAGCCAATAGAAGAAGCCAAACTAACTAAAGAATTTAGCGATTATTTAGTCAATATGCATAATGCAAATACAAGTGAAAGAGGAAAATATATTATAGGAAGAGATATAGGACCTACAGAATCTTCTGCAATAGCATTAGAACTAGAACAAAAGCATCCAGAATTTAAAAAATATGCAAAAGAAATAAAAGAATTTAATCATAATAATTTATTGAATTTAAAAGATGCTGGAATGATAACACAAGATACTATTGATTATATAGAAACAATGTACCCTAACTATATACCAATTTCAAGAAATTACGATGGCAATTCTTATGTTGGAGATAATGAGAAAACAGGAGCAGCAGGACCATTAAAAAGATTAAAAGGTGGAAGTACAGACATTCAGCCATTAAAAGATGGACTTGCAGGACAAGCTATTAGAATAAAAAGACTTATAAATCAAAATAAACTAGGGCAAGAATTAGCTAAAACTTTAGTAAATGCAAAAGTAGATGAGAATATAGATGTAGAGGTAGCCCCATCGTTATTGTTCGAATTAGACACATTAGTAGATACAGATCAAAAAGGAAATAAATATTATACATATTTTGAGGATGGAAAACTACAAAAATTAAAGATAAATGATAAACTATATGAGTCTTTAAGACCAAGTGAAAGGAGCAAACTTGAATCAACACTTCCTGTAAAAGCATTGCAAAAAGTTACTAATCTACACAGAAGTCTGCTAACATCAGACAACCCTGTATTTATAGTGACAAACTTTTTTAAAGATATTCAGGATGGAGCTTTCAATTCCAAATATCCTAAAAAATTTCTTAAAAATTATGGAAAAGCACTTAATGAAATTATTACAAAAGGCAAATATTATGAATCGTATATGGCTAATGGAGGAATGAGTAACACATACTTCGAATATGATACAGGGGTAAAGAAGAAAGGAAATAAATTTGTAGAAAGAATAAGAAATATAAACGAGACGGTGGAACAATTGCCAAGAATCTCGGAGTATATTTCTACATTAGAGGATGGAAAAAGTCTAAATGAAGCATTATATAATGCAGCAGAAATAACAACGAACTTTAAAAGAGGTGGAGATATAACTAAAGCGATAAACAGAAACGGAGCAAATTTCCTGAATGCTTCTATACAAGGTTTAGACAAACAGTTTAGAAACTTTTCTGGAAAAAATGGAGCAAAAGGATATGCTAATCTGCTAGTAAAAGCAACAGTAATGGGAGTTGCACCAGCAGTATTGAACCACATGCTATTAGATGACGATGACGATTATGAAAAATTACCAGAAAGTACAAAAGATTTATACTATTTGTTCAAATATGGAGACGGAAAGTTTATAAGGATTCCAAAAGGAAGAGTTTTAAGTATATTTGGATCTGCAGCAAGAAGAACATTAGAAACTGCAGAAGGAGAAAAAGACTCATGGAAGGGCTTTAAAGATACTGTAGTTAATCAAATTGCACCAAACAATCCTTTAGAAGACAATATATTAGCACCAGTAATAGCTGTAAAAAACAATAAGACATGGTATGGTGGAGACTTAGTATCAAGTAGATTGCAAAAAGAACTACCTAAAAACCAATATGATGAAACAACAGATAATTTAAGTAAATGGTTAGGAGCAAAACTTAATGTGAGCCCTAAAAAGATAAATTATTTAATAGATCAATATAGTGGAGGAATAGGAGATGTACTTTTACCTGAAATAACTCCACAAGCTAAGAAGAACGTTATAGTAGATAAGTTCACAACCGATAGTGTGTTGAAGAATAAAAATGTAGGAAAATTCTATGAAACATTAGAAAAACAAACACAAATTGCAAATGATTCTTTTGCAACAGACGAGGATCAATTACAATTAAAATACTTGAATAGTGTTTCAAAAGAAATGGGGGACCTATATAAAGAAAAAAGAAAAATACAAATGAGTAATATTTCTAATAAAGAAAAAACAGCAAAAGTTAGAGAAATTCAAGAAAAAATCAATACATTAGCAGAAAAAGGATTAAGCAACTATAATACTGGAATTAAAACTAAAAATTCATATAAAGCAGGAGGAGAAAACTATTATAAAGATGGAAAAGGTGAATGGCAAAAACTTGATGACGATGAATTAAAAGGAGGACTTTCTGTAGATACTTATGCAGATTATAAACAGAAGGTATATAAAGAAACACAGAGTAAAAGAAAAGAAGGAAAACTTACTAAGACTCAAAGCTTGAAAGATAAGGATAAACTAGAAATACTTCTAAATTCAAACTATTCATCAAAAGAGAAATCTGCAATATATGAAAACTATATTCTTTCTTCAACAAATACAACATATCCATTATTGAAAAAAAGCGGAATTGATATAGATGAATACATGAAATATTTACAACAAGATTTTAAATCTGACAAGAAGGAGAATGGAACAACAAGTGGAAAGACCGTAAGAGGAAGTGCAAAGCGAAAAACGTATGAATATGTAAATAGTATGAATATAAGTTATGAGCAAAAACTGTTGTTACTAGGAACACAATACAAACTAAATAATGCAGAAAGGACAAAATTATATAATTATGTAAAAACTTTAGATTATTCACAAGAAGAAATGCAAAAAGTATTTGAAAAATTGCAAGGATTTACAGTTTATAAGAATGGTAGGGTTACTTGGTAGGTAACCTTACTTTTTTATTGAGAAGGGAGGTAGAAGTTTACGAATAAACAAGATTGTAACGGAGTAAGAACAGCACAAGATATAGAAAGAAAATATGATCTTGCTTCTTTAGCAGGACTAAAGAAAAATGTTGAAACTCAATTAAGAGCTTTGATAAAAATTGATAATGAATTAAATAATTTTATTACTGCTACTACTAAGGGTATGAATAAATTGCAAGAACAAGTAGATGGAAACATAACTACATGGTTTAAAGATGGCATTCCAACGCTTGATAATTATCCTGTAAATACTTGGCAAGAAAGTGAGTATAATATTCATTTAGGAGATTTGTATTATGATAATTTGACAGGATATTGCTATAGATTTGCTAAGCAAGAAGAATTATATTTTTGGACAAAAATCGTTGATAATGATGTAACAGAAGCGTTAGCAATAGCAAATGCAGCACAGGATACAGCAGATGGAAAGAGAAGAATATTTGTAGTACAGCCAACACCGCCTTATGATAACGGAGATTTATGGATAAAAGACAATGAAATATATATATGTCAAATAAGTAAGGAGAAGGGACAACCTTATCAAGAACAAGATTTTATAAATAATTTAAAATATACAGATAACACTGTAGCAAATGCGATCGTTGATGAGCTAGGAGGAACAGAAACTACTGTCTTGGCAGGACAAGTAGTTACTATAACAAAAGGCTTTGCAAAATTTGCAGATTTAGCAGATCCAACTAGTTCTACTACGATTGCTGGAGAACATATTAAGACTGGAAATATATCGTCTAACAATTATGTACAGAATCAAAAAGGTATGAATATTAATCTAACTAAAGGAATCCTTGATACAAAGAATTTCAAAGTAGATGAATATGGGAATGTTAATTTGTTTAATGGAGCTAAGATTATTGGCGAAAACGGATTAATGACAACGTATATACAAGAAGCTAAACCACGAGAAGCGGGAAATACTGCAAATATATTAGGATATTATGCAGATTATAGTTCTTATGCTGATATGAAACAAAAGTTATTTATTAATATATCAATTCCAAAAGGCTTCGAGATAACTAGTGCAAAAGTGGTAGGTTATCATACTCCTGTTAAATGGAGTGGATTAGATATATCTGCAACCTGGGGCTATGTACGTAAATTGAAATTGTATAAAGCAAAAAATCTTAATAATAGCTTAGTCGCAGAAGATGTAGATAGTGGATTTTTAATGCCAAGTAATTATACTTATGAAGAAATAACTGGAGCGTTAGGAAACGATGGATGGACAGCAACAGCACCAAGTGATACAAAACATGACACTGAATTATTTGAAACAAGCGATATTAAAACAATATTTCAGACAAATGGTAAAACTAAAGAAGGTGTATATCAAATAATGATAGAAACATCAGAAGCTTGTAATCCATCGTGGACCAAGGCAGAAAAAGTAGCAAGAACAGCTTATTGTCCTTCTGTAATTTTGATTGTAGAAGGATATATGACATATGGAGGAAATGCAACGAATGCAGTAATTACAGAGAATGGAAATTACATCGTAACAGAGAATGGAAATTATATTGTAAAGGAGAAATGATAAATGGCTAATACAAAGATAAGTGAAATGGAAGAGGCAACTTCAATATCGGAGAATGACATACTTCCAATAGTTAAAGATGGAAGCAACAAGAAAGCAAGTATAAAGACAGTATTTAAAACTGTTCAAGGGTTTCTTGTTCCAGATTCTATCCCTATAGGGATGGTAGTTGAGTTTCCTAGTGATAACATTCCAGACAATTGGCTATTATGTAATGGACAAGCAGTAGGCAGAACAGATTATGCAGAATTATTTGCTGCTATAGGAACGACTTGGGGAGCAGGAGATGGAAGTACAACATTTAATGTACCAACAAAAGAAGGATTGGTAACAGTAGGTAAAAAAGCAAGTGATAGTGATTTTAATGCGTTAGGAAAAACAGGAGGAGTAAAAACTCAAGAACACGATTTGAATACAGCTAGCGCTGCTGCGTCTATTACGTTAAATACTGACGGCAGTATTGATTATGGAGAAACACAAGCTACAGAAAATATAGCAAAAACTTATACGGTTGCTACAGGAGGTTCTGGGACAACCAAACCTACTTCAAATAAATATGGAGCAAAATTATATGGAAAAACTTCTAGCGAATCAAATTTACAACCTTACACAACATCAAACTTTATTATAAAAGCAAAACAAAGTTCAGGAGTAGTAGCAACAGTAGTAGATAATTTAAATAGCACAAGTGCAACAGATGCATTAAGTGCTAAGCAAGGTAAAATATTAAATGATAAAATATCTGAAATAATAGAAAGTGGCTCAAATTCAAATGGAAACTATATCAAGTTTTCTGATGGAACAATGATATGTACAAAGTCTGTTATTGCATCAACTAAAATAGAAAATCCATGGGGAAATTTATTTGAAAGTTCACAATTAGATTTAGGCAATTTTCCCGTAAGTTTTATAGAAACACCTGTTTTAAGTGTTAACAAAACAATAGGCAGGGGTTCATGGCTAGAATTAGTAGAGGGGACAACAAATTCAGCAATAGGACGTACTTTTTTAGTTTCTGCTGTAAGTACCACAGCTACTACTAATATTACAATAAATATAATTGCTATAGGAAAATGGAAGTAGAAGCAGTTTTATTATAAGCCTGGAGGTGAGAAGAGTTGAAAGTAATAGAAATAGTTTTAACAATAGCAGGATTCCTTAATGCAATATCTGTAATAATAAATTGTATAATAAATGCTAAAAAACCAGCCGAGAAAGCAATACAAAAGAAATTAAGTGAAATATTAGAGCCACTTGACAATAAAATGGATGACACAAATAAATACATTAAAAAGATAGACAAAAACGAATGTATGAATTTTCTAGTAAACTTTTTAGCAGATATAGAAAATGGCATTGAAAAAGATGATGTGCAAACAAAAAGAGCTTGTGAAGTGTATGACCATTATGTAAAAGACTTACATGGAAATAGTTACATACATGATAAATGGACAAGAGTAATGATAGAGGGAGGTAAAATATAATGAAAAACAAGAAACTAATAATAACAGCAGTTGTAACAATTGTATTAGCATTAGCAGGAGTATTCTTTGGTATAGAATACACACAAGATGACGTAGACAAAATCAGCGAAGGAGTAGAAACAGTAGTAAGTATAATAGAAGAAAATCAGTCTACAAAAGAAATACCAGAAGCTTATGTAGAAGATGAACAGGCACTAGAAGAGCAAGAAGTAGAAGACGAAGGTTTTGAACTACAAGGAGAGATAGCTTACAATGGCTCTAGTGAATTGCCAAGCGTAAGCCTAGGACAATATACAGGACTTACATATTATAGTCAAATAGACCCACGTTGGAAAAATAAAATGTATAGTTCAACAGGGAACTCAAGTCAAACAATAGGCTCAAGTGCGTGTGGACCAACTTGTTCTGCTATGGTGGTATCAAGTATAAAAGGAACAATATTGCCAACAACAATGGCAGATTTATATGTGCAATATGGATTTAGAAGTGCAAATAATGGAACTTACTGGTCTGCATTTAGATGGACAGCAGATGTGTTTGACATAGTCTATAAAGAAGTGCAAAGATTAAATGATGTGTGTGACTTACTAGAACAAAACTATATGATAATATCAGCTTGTGGAAACGGTCTATTTACAACAGGAGGACACTTCATATTAATATATGGCTATGAAGATACAAATGGAAGTGGACAATGTGATAGCGGAGATAGATTAAAGATATATGACCCATACTTGTATTCAGGTAAATTCAACTTATCTACAAGACGTGGCAAGGCAACAGTTGAAGGAAATACAGTATATGTAGAAAAGGAAATATTTAGAGTTTATGCAAATTATAGTGGATTCTTTGCATTCAAAAACGATAGAACAGATACAAAAGAAGATAACACAAACGTAGTAACAGCAACTTACAACAGATATGTAAAAGTAAATACTTCATTAAATGTAAGAAGTGGACCAGGGACAAGCTATAATGTTGTAGGCAGAAAATACAACGGAGATAAAGTAACAGTATATAAAGAAAACTCGAATTGGAGCAACATTGGAATAAATGAGTGGGTATCTAGTGATTACTTAACAGATAGCAATATGCAATCTATAAGTAATACAGTAGGGCAATATAAAAAACTAAAATCAACAACCACATTATATTCAAATAGCAATTTAACAGGTACAAGGTATACATATTTAAAAAATACAAAAGTTAAGATATTACAGAATGTGTCAAGTACAGTAGATAGAATATATGTGCCAGCAACTGGCAGATACGCTTATGTAGATAACTCTGCATTTGGAATGATAACAGTATCAGAAGTAAATCTAACAGGACAATACAAGAAATTTAAGAGCAATACAATAATATATTCTAATTCGAATTTGACTGGAACAAGATATTATTATTTACCAAATACACGAGTGAAAATATTAAAGGATTTAGGAAATATTAATTATATTTATGTAAAAGCAACAAATAGATATGGCTATGTTTCAGAAAATGTTTATAGATAAAAAATGAACAAAAACACCCGAAAATCAAGGTATATAAGTATATTCATTGAAAATAAAAAAGGCTTAGAAACGATTTTGAAAGGTCGGTTTTTGGCTTGGTTTTAGGAAAACTTCTAGTTGAATCATATCAACTATATAACCAGGAATAGAAGCCAGAAACAAAAGTATTTCTAAAAAGTTCATCATATCACCCCCAGATGTAAAGTACAGTTAATACTGCCTCCTGTATTTCAGCACGACTGTACAACATTTGAAAAATGACAATCAAACACTATGGACATAATACTATACAAACACTGGCATTTCAACAAAAATCGTGTGTCACAATTCGACACATTTTTCAAAATCGATATGCTATAATAATTAAGTATTTAGAAATAAATACGGGGGGCTGTAGGAAAAAACAGCAAAGACTAGCTGGGAGTAGCTAGTCTTTATTCATTTTAATATTAATTAATAAATCAATAACTTGTGACACTTCTAAAACTTCTTTAGAATCTATTCCGTATTCATCTATTCTACGGTACATTTCTTCTTTTAGATTATCTAGTTCATTCAAAGAATAAAACAATTCTTTTATATCAACTTCTAATACTTCTGCAATTTTCTGCAGTATAAATAGTGTAGGGTTAAATCTTCTATTACTTTCTAAATCATAAAGATAAGCTCGAGAGATACCAGTCATATCGCTTAATTTTCTTAAACTTATTTTTTTACTCTTTCTTATATTCCTAATATTAAAAACTATCATAAAATTACTCCTAAGGTTATTATTCCTAATTTTAATATTAAAATACATAAAAAGATAGATGACGCTGGGAGCGTCAGGTTTGTGTCGAAACTTGCGATGAGTTTTTGTTGACATTTTTCGACAAAGGAATATATAATATTTATAGATTAAGAAACGCGTTTCCATTTTAATGAATGGAGAATTTATATGGAGAAATTAGTTGTAGAAGAAAACGGATTCATAAGAGAAAAAGATTATCAAAAAATAAAGGAAATATTAAATAAAAAGAGTGATTATTTAAGCAAACATGAATTTGAGTATTTTAATGCAATTTTTAATGCAACGCCATAAATATTCTTTAATAAGTAAAAATAAGAGCGATTAAAGAAGCTTGATTTCAAGCCTGTTTTAAATAATAATAATTACTTAAAAATAAGCAATAATATAGTAAAATAAACTATTATTGCTCTTAGGAACCAGTACTTCGGTGTGGGGGTTCAAGTCCCTTCATCCGCACCAGAGAAGAGATTAGCTTTAGCTAATCTCTTTTTGTATACTTAGAAAAGGGACTTGAAAAGGAGGTTGCCGAGTTTCGAGCAGGACTTGAACCTGCCGAAACGAAGGCTAAAATAGTCCATTTGGACTATTTTACCGACGCGCTTGGCCGGGAGAATTCATTCATCCACACTATACAAAACTTTTAGGCTTTTATGAGGAATAAAATATTTAGAAAACTTGATTATTTTCTAACAAATTTAGTCAAATTTTCTAACATATTTGTAAATTAATTGTTGTTAAACTTGGTTGGCTTACAACAACTTTTTCTTTTTTACAATCCTCGTAAATATTATTTAAAGCATTAGTTGGCATTTCATAAATATCCTTTTCGTTGTAATTAATTAAAATATATTGGAATTAAAAGACAAGAAAAATGCATATAAGTTGAAAAAAATAACAAAAGAAGAATTTATAAAGTGGTTAAATAAAAACAATGTATAAAAATTAATAAAAGCACGTGATATTTAGTAATATAAAAGTCAGGTGTTTTTTATTTGTAATATAAACATAATATTTTTTAACAAAATATGTATTTATTTTTTAAAAATCTAATGATAAAATTATTTTGTCAAAATTTTGTAATAAAATGAACCAAAATTAAAAATCCACCTTCTAATTTATACAAAGGAGAAAAAGAAATGTTTCTAGAAGAAGAACTATTAGAAATAATAAAGAAAAACAAAGTTCAATTATATAAAATAGCAAAATCTATACTAAATAACGAAGAAGATGTAAATGATGCTATACAGGAAACTTTAATAAATGCTTATAATAAAATAGATACGCTAAAAAATAGAAAATATATAGAAACATGGATTACTAGGATTTTAATAAACAAATGCTATGATATTATAGACAAAAACAAAGTACATGAAAGAAAAATTCAAAGGGCAATTGATACATATAGTAGCTACGAAAATGAAAACTATGAAGAAAAGTCTATAGTTCAAAAGGCAATATCACAAATAGACGAAGACTTAAAACTAATAGTAATAATGTATTATTATAATCAATTCTCCGTAAAAGAAATATCTAAAATAATGGATATACCTGTAGGTACAGTAAAATCAAAACTCTCAAGGGCAAGAACAAAATTATGTGATGTTTTAAAAAGAGAGGAGGAAGAAGAAGGTGAATAGACTAGCACAGGATAGGTATATAAAATCTATATTTAAAACTGACAATTATATAGATTTAAAAATAGATGAGAATATAAATAGATTTATAGAAGAAAAAGAAAAAACAATTGCTAGAAAATCAATAAAAATTAGCTTAAATGCATTTTCTATGATAGCTATTGCTACAAGTTTTATATTAGTTATATTTATAGGAATAAATATAAGAGCAAAAATGTTAGGAAAGCCAAATATAATATCGACTATACAAGCATTGGTTACTAAAGCTAAAGAACGTTATCAAGAAGAATATGAAACACAAGTAAATGAAGCAGTTGTTGATGATGTTGTTTTACCTAATAACAATGAAACAACAAATACAAGTATAAATACAAGCAACGTGAATGATAATCCAAATACTCCAACAATAATAAATGAACAGCAAGCTAGGGAAAAAATAATTGCAAAATATGGGCTAGAAGATCCAAATACAGGAATAGCAGTAGAGTATGTATATAAAGGAATGTATAAAGATAAAAACAATAAAGAATATTATTCATTTGACATGGAATGGTTATATTCTTTAAGCGAAATAGGTTCATATTTAACTACAATATATGTATCTAAAGATGGAACAGAAATAAAAGAGGGGTATAATCAAAAAAACATTTCAAACGAAAACAACCAACAAATAAATGTAGAAGATACAAATAAATTAAGCACAATTCCAAAAGAAAAAACTGAACTAATTTCTGATGTATTTGTAACATTTCCAAATGTTCCCGTAGATAAAATAACTTTGTATGATGGAACACAAATAGGAAGTGGTATTAGTATTAATGATAATATAGGTTCTTGCGTAGATATATATAATACATCATATTGCAATGAGTATTATCATTTTAAAAATTTTAATGATATTAGAAGTTATATAAGAGATAACACAGATGCAGAAATTGAAACTTTAATAATTAATGGACAACAATGGCTTGTATATAGGGAAACGTATTCTGATAATACGAAAGGAATTAGTTTATTAACAGTAAAAAATGATAATAGCTATGAGGTATCAGCTGGTTATAATGAAGAGTCAGAAAAAGAAATTTTTAAAATATTAAATAGTATAAAAATTCCAGAATAGTAAAGGGGGAAATATTTGTGGAAGAAAATAAAGAACAAAAAATTGATAACAATAAAGCGCAAAAAAGGATATTAAAACTTGATTTAAAAACTTTTACAATAATAGCAGTAGCTGTTGCGATAATAGCTGTGGTAGTAATTAGTTTAGTATATAGAATAAAAAAAGAAAGAGAACAACTTGAAAAAGATAGAGCTTATGTAGCAGAACTATTTAAAAAAAATGAAATAATTCCTTTTACTCAAAAACATTTTGAACAAAAATATATGGATTTATATTCAATAGTGAGAGGAGAAGAAAAAAAAGAAGGGAATATAACTTATTCATACAAGTGTGACAAAATAAAAAATAGTATTGAAAATGCAGTATATCATATAGACGTTAACCAAACATCATTACAAACAAAACTTAATTTAATATATAAAAAATTAGATGATGAATTTAATTTAACACATGATAAAATTAAAAATATAATAAAAAAATATTATAATGAAGAAATAGAAGAAGAAGAAATTGAAAGAAATACTAATTTATATTATATAAAAGATAATAAAATGCAACAGGATACTAAACAAAATTTACAAACAGATTCTTATGGAAATACATACTATACAATAAATGTTGAAACAATTAATACAGATGACTTTTCTTATGGTTTACTTGATAATGTTGAAGAAAATGGAGATATCATAATTTTAACAGAAAAGGTTATTTTTATAAGAAAAAATGAAGGGAAATTTGATTTTTATAAGGATTATTATAAAGAAGAACTTTTGGAAACAAAGTCATCTATAAACAAATTTAATTTAGGAAAATTTTATGATGATTTGGAAACATATAGTTATATATTTAAAAAAGAAGGAGAAAATTATTACTTGAAACAAGTAGTAAAAAATTTACCATTTGAAAAAGTTAAATATATTTTTAAAGATAATAAACTTGGTCTTGCAAGTGTAAAAACAGGAGAAACAATTTTTGAACCTAAATATGATAATATAAAGGTAAACAATGATGGAATAGTAGAAGTATTTACCAAAGATACAAAACAAATATACAAGGTTATTGATAGTGTAACAAATAAAGAAACTTCAAAAGAAATGTTAGTAGAAACAAAATATGGATTGATTGATTTAGAAGATGAAAAATTGATTTTAGATGCAGTTAATGATTACATTGAATTTGTTACAAATTATGAATATTATGAAACGCACAATGTTGAAAGAAATAATACAGGATATATTTCAGTTGGAACAATAAATAGTTATATATATGAAGATGGTCATTATTATCCACAAATGACTTATGGACTTTCTGACAAAACCGGAAAAATTTTATGTTCTGGGGCTGAAGCACCTTTTGCTGCAAAGAAAGGCAACTATATATTTACATATAGTTCTGAACCTGTAAATAATCCATTTTTATATAATATAAAAACTGGTGAATTAATGATTCATCATTATATGTACGATAGTTATCAATTTTATGTAGAAAAAAATAAAAAGTGGGGAATAATTGATATTGAAAACGATAAAACAATTATGGATTATAAATATGATTACATAAATCGTGTAAGCAATACAAATATGGCCATTGTAAAAAATAACGGTAAATATGGAGTAATAAATGTTCCAAACAATGAGACTTTAATTAATATTGAACATGATTTGATTTCTTATAGAGATAGAGAAGAGAATTACGTTGAAAATAATCTAAGAACTTATATTATTGTAGCTGATAACAATATATCAAAAGTATATACGACAGATATGCAAGAAGAATTAAAAAATATTAAAGGAATGTATTTGCAAGATATTCAAAATTCAAAGTATTGGAGCATTATAAATGAAAATGGATTTTTAGAAATATTAGATGATAATGGAAAATTGATAAAAATTTTTAAATTAAAAATAAATTTAGGAAAATATGATGAATACAGTGTATGGTATAATGAAGATAAATATCATGTTAATATTTATAGAAACAGTAGTTCATTAAATGATGCACCTGATGAAGTAGAAACTTACTTATTAGATATAGAAACAGGGGAATATAAATTATCAGAAGGAATATAACCAATTTTTTTCTACTCTCAATTTTGGAAAAGTTTTAAAATGTCAGAAGAAAATTGTAATATTAACAATCCAATGTTTTTTTATGAAAATGGGAAAATAAGCATAGTAGCCCCAATATATGCTTCAGCAAGTGCTAAATATTATGAACATATATTAATTGTGGATTAAAATATAGTAGCAAATATTTTAAAATTTATATTTATGTATTTATTATATAAATATTTAATGATAAAATTTTGTAAATTTATGAATCGAAAGTAAAAGTCCACCTTCTAATTTATGTAAAAGGAAAATTTAACAACTAAAGGAGGAAAAGAAAGTGTCAAAAAAAGAAGAAAATATAAATAAAGAAGAAAAAAAGCAAGCACTAAAGATTAACTTAAAAACTTTTATAATTATAACTATAATTATAGTATTAGCAATTGGTACAATTATAGAAATTGTTATCACAAATAATAAAAGAAAAAGTAAGGATAATAGTACTAATTTGATAGAAACTTCAAATACTACTGAATTTGAAGACAAAAAACAGACAACAAAATTTGAGCCTAAAAAATTTGAACAGAAGTATTTGGATTTATATAATATTGTAAAAGGGTCTGATGAAACAATAAATGGAATTACATATTCATATAAGAATAAAGATGTGTATTCAAGTTTATGTTCAGCTTTGGACTATGGTATAAACAAGATAAATGCTGAAGATAAGCTAAATATTATTTACAATGGACTGAATATAGAAAATGATATAACAGTTCAAGATATTAAAGATATAATAAAAAAATATTATAACTTAGATGAGAATTTTAATGGAGATAGTAATTATCTACCTGAATTAAATATTTATATTGACAAAAATAGTGCAACAAAATTTGTATTATCTGGAGATACATATGAAATGCAAAATAGTTATAAAGTAATAAATACAGAAAATATTAATGAAAAAACAGTTGATACTACAAGTGGGTATTTATTAGGATTATTAGATAATGTAAAAGAAGAAGAAAACAAAATAATATTAACAGAAAAAGTATTTAAAGTAAATTATGATGGAAAGTATAAATTAAGTAATATAGATGGAGAATTAATTGATACTATTAATAATTTAAACGATTTCGATATAGCAAAACATTATGACAGCATTCGTTCTTATGAATACATATTTACTAAAAGAGATCATGGAACATATTATTTAAGTGAATTTGAAGCAAACTATAAATATCAAAAAGAACCATCTGAAGGCGAAGATGGAATAATATTATATGCACCTAATAAAGTTTTTACTATAGAAGATTATATTGATGTACTACATCCAGCTGGTACAAGCATACCGGATTTTGATAATATAAATAATGCTGATAGAAATTGGATTTGGCATACAGTTAGATGTTTAATAGATGTTTTAGATACACGCAAAGAAAATAATGAGATTTCATACAATGGAATTACCAAGATTGCAAATATAATTTTTGGGGATGATTTTAAACAGAAATTCCCTAGTAGTGGTGACTACTATTTAAGCTATAATTCTGATTCAGGCTACTATAAGACTCATTCTTATATGGAATGGGCTGAAGACTATTATCCTTCATATGTTATAAAAAACATTACAAAACAAGACGAAAAAACATATATAGCAACAATTGTTGAATATGTTGTAATTGATGATACATTTAAAGGGAATGGTTCAACTGCGAAGTTATATAATAATAAAGATTATTATGATGGCAGTGAAAAGTATATTAAAGAATTTAAAAACTATGATAAGGTAATTGGTGAGAGAGAAACTAAAGAATATGTATTAAAAAATGTAGATAAATTTACAACAAAACAATTAACAATCAATTTAGATGAAAATCATAATTTTAATATAACATCTTGCAAAACAATTAAATAAATTATCATCTTTAATTATTACACCATGAATAAGTCCATCTTGAATTGGTTTTACTGTTCTATTATCTGCATCACATATTTTTATAATTACAATAACAAATTTTTTAAAAAACAATTTTTCATATTATTTTGTTATCTTAGCTATATTTAAAATTATTTGCTTATTCACATATTAAGATTTATTTTTAAGAGTAGGTAGCTTTTATAGTATGCATAAATATTGAAATTTATAAAAATTGTGATATACTTTAGTAAATTAATTGATATTTGTATCAATCGCTAAAGGTATGAAAAAAGTTGTAGATATCTATGTTGTTCACATCAGAATAAGAAAAGCAAGGATTTTAACCCTTGTTTTTTTCTATATTTTTTAATAAAAGTAATGCAATAGTAATGCGGTAGGAATTAAATAATCTTTTGCAATCATTGCAAGTTTTGCTAACATGATTTGTAACCTTGATATTTTTGATATCATAAAAAACAACGAGAAAAAAATCAAAAAGTAAACGTTTCAGGCATAGAGCACAGTTATAAAAACTGTGCTCTATGCCATTTTATAGATAAAGATTGTAAAATTCATAATTTTATGCTACTTTATATATGGTGATTATTATGAAATTTACAACACTATGCTATATAGAAAAAAATGATAAATGCTTAATGCTATATAGAAATAAAAAAGAAAATGATTTAAATGAAGGAAAATGGATTGGAGTAGGTGGAAAATTTGAAGAAAAGGAATCTCCAGAAGAATGTTTAGTTAGAGAGGTAAAAGAAGAAACAGGTTTAACATTAACAAAATA
>CAKPJR010000012.1 GCA_934162925.1 uncultured Clostridia bacterium
AAAAGGAGAATGATTAAAATGAAAAATGCAATGGACAGATTAATTAGTAAAGTTAAAGAAACAAATAATCCAACTGTTATGGGATTAGATCCAAGGTACGATATGATACCAGAAAGTATTAGAGCAAAGTATTCACAAGATATTGAAGGGGCTTGTAAAGCTATACTAGAATTTAACAAAGGATTAATTGATAGTGTGTATGATATAGTGCCTGCTGTAAAGCCTCAGATTGCTTTTTATGAGATGTTTGGTATAGAAGGTATAAAAGTATTTAATGAAACATGTAAATATGCAAAACAAAAAGGAATGATTGTAATAGCAGATATTAAAAGAGGAGATATTGGTTCAACTGCAGCAGGGTATTCAAATGCGTATTTAGGCAAAACTCCAATAGGAGAAGAAAAAGTGTCAATATATGATGTTGATTTTGTAACTGTTAATCCATATTTAGGCATTGATGGAGTAAAGCCATTTATAGATGATTGCAAAGAGTATGGAAAAGGAATATTTATACTAGTAAAAACTTCTAACAAATCTTCTGGTGAATTGCAAGATTTAAAATTAGAAAATGGTACAACAATATATGAAAAAGTAGCAGAATTAGTAAGCTCTTGGGGAAAAGATCTAGTTGGAGAATATGGATATAGCAGTGTAGGAGCCGTAGTTGGTGCAACATATCCTATCCAAATAAAAGAACTAAGAGAAATTATGCCTAAAACATATTTTTTAATTCCAGGATATGGTGCACAAGGCGGAAAGGCAGAAGACATAGCATTAGGATTTAAAGATGGAATTGGTGGAATAGTAAATGCTTCTAGAAGTTTAATGGCAGCATATAAGTCTGATAGATGGAAAGATAAGTATTCAGAAAAAGAATTTGGAAAAGCAACTAGAGCAGAAGCAATTAGAATGAGAGATGAGTTGAACAAAGAGATAATAAAGTAGAAGGGAGAAACTTATGCCATTACAATTAAAAGCAAGATTAATAAAAAAAGAAGAGTTAAAACCAGATATATTCAAATTTTCAATGCAAGCTAAAGAAATTACAGACATTGCGAAACCAGGTCAGTTTGTAGAAATAAGAATAACAGATACATTAGATCCATTCTTAAGAAGACCAATTAGTATATACAATATGGATAAAGAAAATGGAATATTAGAAATAATATTCAGAATCCAGGGAAAAGGAACAAAGATTTTAGCAGATAAAAAGCAAGATGAATTAATAGATATAATTGGACCTTTAGGATACGGAACATTTAAATTTGATGGTTATAATAATATTGCAATACTTCGGTGGAGGGATTGGGGTATTCCCATTATATGAACTTACAAAAGAAGCATCAGAAAAAATTAGTGTAAATACATATTTAGGATTTAGAAATAAGGAAGCGGTATTATTAGAAAAAGAATTTAAAGAAGTATCGAAAAAACTAATAATAACAACAGATGATGGTAGTTATAAAATACATGGATTTGCGATAAATGAATTAGAAAAAGACATAGAAAAAGAGCATATAGATGCAATATTTGCCTGTGGACCATTGCCACTATTAAAAGCAGTACAAACTTTAGCAAAAGAAAAAAATATTCCATGTCAAATATCATTAGAAGAAAGAATGGGATGCGGACTAGGAGTATGCCTAGGTTGTGCAGTAGAAGTTGCAGACGGAGGTTATGAACATGTATGCAAGCAAGGCCCGGTATTTGATAGCAAAAAAGTTATAATATAAAATTTGAGGGAAAAAGGGGACAGGCCCCTTTTTCCCTCAAGGAATGAAAGGTGTGAATTTATGAATACAGAAGTTAATTTTGCAGGAATAAAAATGAAAAATCCTGTTACCGTTGCTTCAGGTACTTTTGGATATGGCAGAGAATATAGTCAATTTTTTGATTTAAGTGAAATTCGGAGGAATTATCACAAAGGGGACTTCGCTAAAGCCACGTGATGGTAATAAACCTTCTAGAATTTGCGAGACTCCAAGCGGAATGCTTAATAGTATAGGACTTCAAAATCCAGGAGTTGAATATTTTTTGCAATATGATTTGCCATGGCTAAAGCAACAAAATACAGCTATTATTGTAAATGCTTGCGGAAGTACTGTTGAGGATTATGTGGAAGTTTGCAAAATACTTAACAAATCTGAAATTGATGGAGTTGAGCTTAACCTTTCTTGCCCAAATGTTAAATCTGGTTGTTTGGCATTTGGAACTACATATGAAGGTGTAAAGGAAGTTACTAGTAAGGTTAGAAAAGTTTTGGATAAACCATTAATTGTAAAACTCACTCCAAATGTAACTGATATAACAATTCCTGCTAAAGCAGCAGAAGATGCAGGAGCAGATGGAGTATCTTTAATTAACACTTTGCTTGGAATGAGTATTAATGTAGATACTAGAAAACCATATTTAGCAAACAATACAGGTGGACTTTCAGGACCTGCTATAAGACCTGTTGCGGTTAGAATGGTATATCAAGTGGCGCAAGCTGTTAATATTCCTATTTTAGGAATGGGAGGAATAACAAATGGAAGAGATGCATTAGAATTTATGCTTGCTGGCGCAAGTGCAATATCAATTGGTGCAGGTAATTTTATAGATCCATATACAAGTGTAAATACAGTTAAAGAAATAGAAGAGTATATGAAGAAATATAATATAAAGGATATAAAAGCCATTATGGGAAAAGTAGAAATGAACTAAAACTTTGCAAATGACAAAAAGACAAAATAATTAATTTTAAAAAACTCTTGCAAAATATAACAAAAAATGATAATATATTTACATATTAATAATAAAAAAATAATAGATTTAAAAAAAACCCCAATTTTAGGGCAAGTTTTTTAAATCTATTTTTGTTTTGGAGTTTAGGAGGAAAATTAAATGAACACAAAGTATATTTTTGTAACAGGTGGAGTAGTATCTGGATTAGGAAAAGGAATAACAGCTGCATCTTTAGGTAGACTTTTAAAGAACAGAGGATATAAAGTAACAATCCAAAAAATGGATCCATATATAAATGTAGACCCAGGAACAATGAGCCCAATTGAACATGGAGAGGTTTTTGTAACAGATGATGGAGCAGAAACAGATTTGGATTTAGGACATTATGAAAGATTTATAGATGAGAATTTAACTAAAAATTCTAGTATTACAACAGGAAAGATATATTCTAGTGTAATAGAAAAGGAAAGAAGAGGAGAATATTTAGGAAAAACTGTTCAAGTAATTCCACATATTACAAACGAAATAAAAGAGAACATATATAGTTTTGAAAATGAAGATGTTGATATTGTAATTACAGAAATTGGTGGAACTATAGGAGATATAGAGGGATTATCTTTTATAGAGGCAATACGTCAAGTTGGAATAGAAAAACCAAAAGGAGATGTAATATACATACATGTAACTTTACTTCCATATATTTCTGGTTCAAATGAGCTAAAATCAAAACCAACACAACACTCTGTAAAAGAATTACAATCGTTGGGTATTAAACCAGATATATTAGTTTGTAGATCTGAATTACCAATAACAGATAACATGAAACAAAAAATAGCTTTATACTGTAATGTAAGACCAGAGAGCGTAATTCAAAATAGTACAGTAGACAATTTATATGCAGTGCCATTAATGCTAGAAGAAGAGGGACTTACAAGAGAAGTATGTAGATGCTTGAACTTGGACAAGGTAGAACCAAAAAATGAAGAATGGCAAGCTATGATAGACAATATAAGAAAAATAGAAGCAGGCCCAGTAAAAGTTGCAATTGTAGGAAAATATGTAGCATTAGAAGATTCATACCTTTCAGTTGCAGAAAGCTTAAGACATGCAGGATTTGCAAACAATGTAAAAGTTGATATTGATTTTGTGGATTCAGAGGGAATAAATGATAATAATGCTAAAGAAAAATTAAGCAAATATGATGCACTTTTAGTTCCAGGAGGATTTGGAAACAGAGGAATAGAAGGCAAAATAGCAACAATAAAATATGCAAGAGAAAACAAAGTACCATTTTTAGGAATATGTTTAGGAATGCAAATGGCAGTTGTTGAATTTGCTAGAGATGTATTAGGATTGGAAGATGCAAATTCAGAAGAGTTTGACGAGAATACAAAAAATCCTGTAATTCATATTATGGATGACCAAAAAAATATAGAAAATAAAGGTGGAACAATGAGACTTGGAAGTTATCCATGTGTATTAAAAGAAGGATCAAAAGCTTTTGAATTATATGGTAAAAAAGAAATAGCAGAAAGACATAGACATAGATTTGAATATAACAATGACTATAAACAAAAAATGGAAGATGCAGGACTTATATGCAGTGGAACATCACCAGACGGAAGGCTTGTTGAAATAGTTGAATTAAAAGACCATCCATTTTTTATAGCAGGACAATTCCATCCAGAATTTAAATCAAGACCAAACAGACCAGGACCTCTATTTAAAGGATTAATAGCTGCAGCAAAAAAATAAGAAAAAATGGGACAGACCGGAACTAATGGGGACAGACCCCTTTTGTTTCAATTGAAACAAAAGGGGTCTGTCCCCCATTAGTTCCTACAAGTTTAAATTAAAAAAACTGAAATTATTTAAAATCAAATATGTATAAAAGGCTGCAAAACACCCTTGCAAAAGTTTTCCTATCAAATACGGCTTTATAGAAATTCCACTTTTAGAAGTTATACTAAGAACTTGTAATGCTACGGAAATACCACCAAAGCCAAGTAAGAATGAGCAAATAACAATGTTTATAGATATATTCTTATTAACAATTGATGCAATAGAACAAACTCCATTTGTAAGTTCTATTAGTCCAGTCAAAATTCCTTTTACATATTTAGAAGAAAGACCAAAAATATTTAAAATTGGTGAAAGAAAATTAGCAACTAAATCTAATGAACCACTGCTATTTAAAATAGAAATAACAACAGAAAAAAGCACAACAAATCCACCAATAAGAAATATTGTGTTAATTGCATTCATAATAGAAGCAGCTAAAACTTCTCCTAAATTAGACAAACATATTTTAGAGGGAAGAGTATTTAAAGAAGTATCTGAAAAAGAACTTCTTTTTTTCCATTTCCACCATCTAAATAAAAAACCCACAGTAATACATGCAAGGATGTGTGTTATAAGCAATAAAATTCCAGTTTTAGTATCCTTAAAAAGCCCAATTCCAACAGTACCAACTATAAATAAAGGACCAGAATTATTTGTAAAAGCAATAAGTCTTTCACATTCTACATTATTACAAATTCCTTGCCTTTTTAAGTCAGATACTATTTTAGCACCAACAGGGTATCCGCTAATTATTCCCATTATAAAAGGAAAAGCACCTTCTCCAGGAACATTGAACATTGGCCTCATAAATTTATTTAATAATTTACCTAAATATGAAACTACATTTGTATAACCAAGAAGCTCTGTAGCAATAAAGAATGGTAAAAGAGAAGGAACTACGGAACTTGCCCACAGAGAAAGTCCAGATTTAGCAGAAGATAAGTTGGTTTTAGAAAATACTAGTAGTAATATAGTAAATAAACATATACAAAAAGGAAGAAAAAGTCTTTTTATTTTAATTATTAAAAATTTTATTCTATACATTTGGATACCTCATTAATATATACTAGATAATAGGAAATATATAACAAAAAAAGTTATAATTTAATTGTAATTTTAAGATAGTGGACAAAATAAAAAAATAATGTTATATTATG
The DNA here is from genome assembly GCA_934162925.1 of uncultured Clostridia bacterium. Classification (GTDB taxonomy): domain Bacteria; phylum Bacillota; class Clostridia; order TANB77; family CAG-508; genus CAG-452. The sequence goes on from CAKPJR010000012.1 coordinate 5,724, forward strand.
TAGGGAATTATTCATTATAAGGAGAGAATGACATGAATAATAAATATGATAAAGCCAAGAAAACACTTAATAAATATAATCAAAAACACGTAATACAATTTTTAAAGTTTCCAGATGAAACTATAAATGTTAAACTAGTAGATCAAGTCTTAAGTATAGATTTTGAAGAATTAAGAGAGTTATACAATAAAACATTTGAAAGTCTATATGTTGATTTAGAAGAATTGCAACCAATAGCAGGTATTAATCCAAATAAATTATCAAAAGAAGAACTAGAAAAATATGAAAATATTGGAGTAGAGCTTATTAAAGAGAATAAATTTGCGGTTGCTACAATGGCAGGAGGACAAGGAACAAGACTTCGGATATGATGGACCAAAGGGAACATATAAAATAAAATTTGAAAATGATGAGAAGTATCTATTTGAAATTATAGTAGACACATTAAAACGTGCAAACAGTAAATATAACGTAATTATTCCATGGTATATAATGACAAGCAAAGAAAATAATGAAGATACCGTAAGTTTCCTAAAAGAAAAAAATTACTTTGGTTATCCAGAAGAAAGTATATTTATTTTCGAACAAGGAGAGTTACCATTGCTAAATGAGCAAGGGAAAGTGCTGATAAGTGAAGATAGTCTTATAAAAGAAGCTTCAAATGGCAATGGAGGTATATTTAATTCTATGTTAAAAAAAGGTGCAATAGAAGACATGGAAAAAAGAGGGATTGAATGGGTTTTCATAGGTTCGGTTGATAACATACTGTTAAAATATGTTGATGTGCTATTATTGGGAATTACAGCAAGTAATGGCAATAAAATAGGAACCAGAACAGTTTTAAAAAGAAGTCCAGAAGAAAAAGTAGGAGTACTATGCAAACAAAATAATAGAGTGAAAGTTATAGAATATACAGAATTACCAAAGGATATAGCTGGGATTACAGATAATGACGGGGAATTAGTATTTGGAGAATCACATATAATGTGTAATTTATTTAATATAGAAGCAATAAAAAGAGCTAGTACAAAAGAATTAGAATACCATGTAGCATTTAAAAAGTCTAACTATTTAGACGAAAAAAGACAGCTAGTAGAACCTGATAAGCCAAATGCATATAAGTTTGAACAGTTTATATTTGATAGTTTTAAATTATTTGAGGATATTTCTATACTAAGAGGAAAAAGAGAAGAGGACTTTGCACCAGTAAAAAATAAAAATGGAGAAGATAGCCCAGAAACCGCTAAAAAACTATATGAAAACTATTGGAAAAATACGCAAATTATGATATAGTAAAAACGAATCTGAAAAATTTCAATTTTCAGTAAATTTGTTCGTGTGCGAAAATTTATGAAATAAATTTTCTGTGCAATGTAATTTTATATATTAGGAAAGTTGTATGGCTTTTCTAATATACAATGCAAAATTTACTTTGTAAATTTTGAAGGAGGAAAGTAAATGAGTAATAGAGGTAAAAGATATGATAGTGAACCAAAGCTTAATTATAAAAAGGTTATAGGAGTAATTGTAGCTATTGCCGTTATTATTATGATAATAATTTCTATTATAAATATAGTAAAAACAGGCAAACAGAAAATAGAAGTAAAAAAATACTCATATTATGTATCTTACGAAAATGGAAAGTTTGGCGTTATAGATAACGAAGGAAATAATATAATAGAACCAAGTTATGATGAAATGATATCTATACCAAATAGTTCAAAACCAATATTTATATGCGTATATGATATAAATGAAGCAGATGGAACATATAAAACAAAAGCTATAAATGATAAAAATGAAGAGATCCTAGCAGGATATGATAAAATAGAAGCATTAGATAATTATGATTCAAAACAAAATATATGGTATGAAGATAATGTTTTAAAAGTTAGCAAAAATGGTAAATATGGAATAATAGATTTCGAAGGAAAAGAAGTTCTTCCTTGTGACTATGATGAAATAACAGCTCTAAATGGAGTAAAAAGCAATATATTGGTAAAAAAAGCTGGAAACATAGGTCTAGTAAACGAAAAAGGACAAACAATAGTACCAGTACAATATAAAAATGTACTTACATTAAAAGAAGGATATAAGAATGAATATATAGTTGTAAATGAAAATGATCAATACGGTTTAATTAATACAAGTGGAGTTGTTGTTATTGAACCAAAATATGAAATGGTAAAATACTTAAATAGCTCTAGTATGTTTGCTATAAAAGAAGCAGGAGTTTGGAAAGTAATTGATATAGGAAATGGCAATATAGTAATAGATGGAGGATATGATGATATAATCCAAGCAAAAACAGATAGTGTTGTAATTGTAAAAAATGGAAAATATGGAGTTATAGATTTAAATAAAGAAGAAAAAATTGAGCCACAATATGAAGACTTAAAATATACTTTTTCAATTTATTACATAGCAAAAAAAGATGGAAAATATGGAATAATAAATTCAGAAAACGAAGAAGTAATACCATTTGAGTATATGAACATGACATACATAGAAAGTGCAAATTTAATACAAGCAGATAAAACAGAAACAGAAACTGTTGTATTTGATAGTAACTTAGGACAGAAAATAAGTGGAATAATATCAGAAATAAATATAGAAAAAGGGTATATAAAAGCCTATGTAAATAATGAATACAAATACTATAACTTTAAATTCGAAGAGAAAAAATCTTCTGATTTATTAACAACAAACAACTTATTTTTAAGCAAAAAAGATGGAAAATACGGTTACGTAGATAAATCTGGTACAAAAGTAATTGACTATAAATATGAAGATGCAACAGAGCAAAATTCTTGTGGATTTGCTGCAATAAAAGAAAATGGAGTTTGGGGAAGCATAAATAAATCTGGCGCAATTTCAAAGGAACCATCAGTCAACTTAGACAACAGCATATATATAGATTTTATAGGACAATGGCATTTAAGTGACAATGGACTATACTATGAAAAATAAAAACTAAAGAGGGAAAAAGGAGAAAGACTCCTTTTTCCCTTAAAACAAAAGAGGAGTTAAAAATGGAACTAAAAGTAAAATACCAATACACATATTTTATAAAACCGTTTATAGTAGAAAAAAGTCAATATAGCAAATATTTATTAGACCTATTAAACAATAAAAATTGTAAATTAAAAATATTTGAAAAAGAAAAGGACTTAAATTTGTATTCTTATTTTCTTCCAAATATAAGAAAATATTTCTTTCCTACATTTTCATTTAGTAAAAATAAAATAAATGAATTGAGCAAAAACAATAACGATGTAAATGCAACCATACTTTCTAAACTACCTTGCAATATATTCGAATATAGATTAGAACAAAAAGTACAGGGCAAAGTTAACGAAGAAAATGGAATATTTTTTAATATAGATAAAATAGAAATTGTATGCTTATATACTGGAATTTGCTTTTTAATCATAAAAACAAATGTTGAAAACAGCGATAAATTTGCAGACGTGTTGAATTTTAATTATAAATTAAAAGATATAAATACAGACTACAAACAATTAAAAGACTATAATAATATAAAAGTACAAACAGATATATTTGGAAATATGGACGAATTTTCTGAGTTTATAGATAATATTATAGGTGTTAATAATGCAAGTGGCTCTAGAGATATAGACTTATATAATAAAAGGTTTTTTGTTTATACATATACTTGTGTTGATCAAGAATGTTGGAATAATGAGGATGATTTTAAAAATATAGAAAATGAATTTATGAAATATAGTAATGTATTGTCAAATAATAGTACATTAGAGTTTAACAACGAGGAATTAAAAAATTCATTCCAAACAATAAAACCATTTAAATATGCGAAATTTGGTTTTACAAAACAGAGTGCTAGTTTAATTACATCAAGTGTAGATATTAATAACTATACTAAAATATTATTTGAATATGAAAATGAATATTTATATACTTTACTAATTTGCTTATATGAAAGAATATACTTAAAAAAATTAGAAAATAATTTTAAAGAAAAAGATTCTTTAGAAGAATTTTCAAAATTCACCGAAGAATTATGGTCACATGAAATAACAAACTCATTAACAGGAACAATGTTTTTTAACAAATGGAAAGAAGTATTTGAACTAAAGAATATTTATAATCAAATTAGAAATAAGTATGATGTAATATATAAGGAATTAAAAGTGGACAACAATGCCAAAATTAATAAAGTTATAGCACTCGCGCTTATTATATCTCTAGTCTTAAACGTAATTAATTTTATTGTTTTACTAAGATTTAGATAAATAAAAAGATTGATTAGCAGAGGTACACAATATGTGACAAAAATGCAATGCAGGGGGCGTTCTTGGAAACTTACAAAGATATTATTAAAGAATATTAGGAGGCAAAATGAAAACTTTTTGTGGCACGGATATAATAGAAATAAGTAGAATAAAAGAATCTATAGAAAGGTCACGGAGATAGATTTTTAAATATAATCTATACTCCAGCAGAAATAGAATATTGCGAGAGCAAAAAAAATGCAAAGTATTATCACTATGCAGGAAGATTTGCTGCAAAAGAAGCAATATATAAAGCTGTCTCAAGCCTTTTAGAAAATAAGTTTGATATATCTTGGCATAATGCTCAAGTAATAAATGACGAAAATGGTAACCCACAAATAGAATTTTTAGATATAAAATTTGATAAATTAAAAAGCATTGATATATCAATATCACATTGCAAAGAATATGCAGTTGCAACAGTAGTTGCAGTAGTTAAGGAGTAAAAATAATATGGAACTTTTTGATTCACATGCACACTATAATGATGAAAAATTTGAAGAAGATAGAGAAGAAGTTCTAAAAGAAATATATAAATCAGGAGTAACTAAGTTAGTAAATGCAGGATATAGCTTAGAATCTTCTAAAACCGCAATAGAAATAGCAAATGCACATGATTTTATATATGCAACAGTTGGAATTTCTCCAAATGATATAGAAAACTTTAAAAACGAAGACTTAGACAATATAGTAAAACTAGCTAATAACAAGAAAGTAGTTGCAATAGGAGAAATAGGCTTAGACTATTATTGGAATAAAGAAAATAAAAGTTTACAAAAGGAAGTATTTATCTCTCAAATAAAAATAGCAAATGAATTAAACCTGCCAATAGTAATTCATACCAGAGAAGCAATATACGATACTTTAGAAATACTAAAAAACAACAGTTGCAATAGAAAAGGGATATTTCATTGCTGCCCTTTTAATGTGGATTTAGTTAGAGAGGGGCTAAAGTTAGGATTTTATATTTCATTTGCAGGACCAACAACATTTAAGAATAGTAAAAATGCAGCAGAAATAATTAATATGGTACCATTAGATAAAATGCTTATAGAAACAGACTCTCCTTACCTTAGTCCAGAGCCACTTAGAGGCAAAAGAAACGATTCTAGAAATGTTAAATATATTGCACAAAAAATTGCAGATGTAAAAGAAATTTCTATAGAAGAAGTAGCAAAAAGAACCTATGATAATGCAAAAAAAATATTTGAAATAAAATAAAATCCAGTTTTAAACTGGATTTTATTTTATATAATTTACTTGTTAAAGTCAACTTTAACATTTTTTCTAGCTTCTTCGCTTTCTACTTTAAAGAACTCTTCTGCTTTAAATCCGAACATAGAAGCAATAATATTAGAAGGAAAGACTTCTAATTTTGTGTTGTACATTGTAACACTATCATTGTAAAATTGTCTTGAAAAAGAAATTTTGTTTTCTGTGTTTTGTAATTCTTGTTGTAATTCAGAAAAATTTTGATTAGCTTTTAAATCTGGATAATTTTCAGAAACTGCCATAATAGTTTTTAAAGCACCTGATAATTGATTATCAAGATTAGCTTTTTCAGCAACAGTACCTGCATTTGCCCAAGAAGTTCTAAGCTCTGCAACCTTTGTTAATACATCATTTTCATGTGCCATATAACCTTTTACTGTTTCTACTAAATTTGGTATTAAATCAAATCTTCTTTGTAATTGAACATCAATTTGACTCCAAGAGTTTTTAACTTTTTGTCTTAGCCTAACTAAACTGTTATACATTGAAATTACAAGGATTACTAATACTGCAATAATAATTAATGCAATCCACATAATAAAGACCTCCTATTAAAATAAATTTACAAATTAATTATAACATAGCAAAAACAGCATAGCAAGAAATAATTAAACAAATTACAATTTGGCTGTTAAATCATATATTATATAAACTCTACTCCTTATGCATATTTTTGTACAAGCAGCATATAATATAATAAGAAAAAATTTCCAAATTTGACAAATGTTTTTAAAAATAGTATAATATAAAAGGTCGCTTTAAGGAGGGATTTATGAATAAAACAAAATATTCATCTATATCTTATAAAAAGATTATCGCAATAAGCATAATATTTATTATAATCTTAGGGATATCGGTAATAGCAGGAAAAGCAAAGTTAAATAGTGTGAAGATAAAATTTTCTAATAATCATGAAACTACAGTAGTGACATCAAAAACAAAAGTATCTGAAATATTAGAAGAAAACCATATAATGTTATCTGCAGATGAGATAGTAATACCTAGTATGGAAGAAGATATAACAAATACAAATACAATTATAATAACAAAACAGGGAAATGAGCCTACAAAAATAGCAGAAATTTCAGATGAAGAGTTAAATAGCAATATAGAAGAAATTGCTGAAAATTATTCAAACATTACAGAGGAAATAATAACAGTTCAAGAAGAAATTCCATTTGAAACAATAACCAAAGATGTATCAAATGGTAGTAACACTACAAATAGAGTAATACAAGCAGGAAAAAATGGTATTAAAGAAGTAACTTATAAAGTAAAATATAAAGATGGAATAGAAATAGAAAGAATAGAATTATCATCTAAAGTTATAAAAGAACCAGTAAATAAAATAGTTCGAATTCAAACAAAAGTAACATCAAGATCAGGATACACTAGAGGAGGAACAACAACAGCAACATCAGGAAGATACAAAGTAACAGCATATTGTTCATGTGCTAGATGTTGTGGAAAAACAAATGGAATTACTGCTTGTGGAGCAAGAGCAACAGCAAATCATACAGTTGCAGCACCAAGTACATTTGCGTTTGGAACACAATTAGTTATTAATGGAAAAACATATACTGTAGAAGACAGAGGTGGAGCAATCCAAGGAAACAGAATAGATATTTATATGAATTCACACTCAGAAGCTTTAGCTTGGGGAGTAAGATATTTAGATGTAGAAGTTGTAAAATAAAAATAGTTCAAAAATAGGGGAAGATATTCCTCTATTTTTTTTGCCAGCAGAGAGAGAAAGTTTTAGGATGGGCTTTTTTCTTTCCAGTTAAACTCAAAGAAAAAAGCCCATCCTAAAACTTTCTCTCTAGCAAAATCCAATTTGTTTAATTTAGGTTCTTAAAAAAGAAAAATTATTGTAAAATATCTCTACATATGATATAAAATAAATATTAATTAGTAAAGGAAGGTTTTAATGGGGGCAGAAGATAAAATAAAAAAAGAAAAAAATACGTCATTCATGAAAAATGTTGCAATGCTTATGGTTGCGCAAATTCTTATAAAAATATTAGGTTTTGTATATAGATTGGTAATTATAAATGTTGAAGGTTTTGGAGATATAGGAAATGGATATTATGATGCAGGGTATACAGTATATTCTTTATTACTAACATTGTCATCAGTTGGAATACCTACAATAATTTCTAAACTAGTTTCAGAAAGAGTTGCAATAGGTGACCATAAAGGTGCACATAGAATTTTTAAAACATCTCTAAAGATATTTACACTAATAGGAGCATTTTTCTCATTAGTACTATTCTTTGGAGCAGGAATAATAGCAAAAAGAATATTAAATGTACCAGATGTAAAATATGTTCTAATGGTACTAGCACCGGCAATTATGTTTGTTGCATCTTCTGCAGTTTTAAGAGGATATTTTGCAGGACTTGGAAGTATGAAATCAACAAGTGTATCTCAAACATTAGAACAATTTTTTAATTGTGTTTTAACAATCACATTTGTATATGCATTAGTTGGAAAGGATCCAGCCATTATGGCAGCAGGAGGAAATTTGTCTACAACGCTTGCTATTTTGATTTCTTTCATGTACTTAGTTATTTTTTATAAAAGAAGAAAAAAAGGAATTATGGCAGAATGTGCTGCTCAAACAGTAGAGCAAGAAGACAAAACTACAGGAAAACTTATAAAAACAATATTTGCAATATCAATACCAATGACAATTGGTTCATTAATATCAGTTATTAATAATATGATTGACACAGTTACAATAAGTAATTGTATACAAACTGCATTTTCTGGAATTCTAGAAGGCGGAAAAGCGGCATTAGAAGCAAAAGCAATGGAGCTATCTGGTGTATTGTCAAAAGTTGTAACAATAATACATCTTCCACTTGCAATTACAGGAGCTTTTTGCACAGCATTAGTTCCAGCAATATCTTCAGCAATATCAGTAAAAGATTATGCAACAGTAAATAAAAGATTATCATTCTCATTTTTTGCATCAGTATTATTAATAATGCCATGTGCAGCAGGATTAGTAGCACTTGCAGAACCAATTTTAAAACTAATATATCCAGCAGCTTCAAATGGAGCTAATATATTAATTTTAAGCACAATTACAATGATATTTGTATCACTAAACTATGTTGTGGAAGGCGGATTATACGGATTCGGGAAAGTACACATTCCAGCAATAGCATTAGCAATTGGAGGATTTATAAAACTAATTTTAAATCTAATATTAATAAGTAATCCAGAAATAAATATATTAGGAGCTGTTATTAGTTCAATAGTGTGCCAAGTTATACTATTTGTAATATGTATGTATTATTTAAATAAAGAAATAAAGTTAAATATGAACTTAAAAGACCATGTGCTAAAACCAACGTTTGCATCAGCAATTATGGGAGTTATAGTTTATATAATGTATAAAGTAATTGTAGGAGTGCTTGGAAATGCAATCTCAACAATTATAGCTATATGTGCAGGAATACTAGTATATTTAGTACTAGTACTTGGAATGAAAATGCTAACAAAAGAAGATATATATATGATTCCATTTGGAACAAAAATATATAGTTTGTTGGTAAAATTAAAAGTATATAAAGAAAATTAAGGAGAAATTTATGAAATTAGTTTCATGGAATGTAAACGGATTAAGAGCAATATATAAAAAAGGTTTTGAAGAAACATTTAAAGAGCTTAATGCAGATATATTTTGTATTCAAGAGACAAAAATGCAAGAGGGTCAAATAAAATTAGAATTGCAAGGATATAATCAATACTATAATTATGCAGAAAGAAAAGGATATTCAGGAACAGCAATTTTTACAAAAAAAGATCCTATAAATGTAACATATGGAATAGGAATAGAAGAGCACGATAAAGAGGGAAGAGTAATAACACTAGAATTTGATAAATTTTATATGGTAAATTGTTATACACCAAACTCTGGAAGAGAGCTTGCAAGATTAGAATATAGAATGATTTGGGAAGATGAATTCAAAAAATATTTAATTAAACTAGATAAACAAAAGCCAGTAATAATATGCGGAGACTTAAATGTAGCTCATACAGAAATAGACTTGAAAAATCCAAAATCAAATAGTAAAAATGCAGGATTTACAGATGAAGAAAGAGGTAAAATAGATAATTTATTGAATTCTGGATTTACAGACACATTTAGAGAAATATATCCAGATAAAGAAGGAGCATACACTTGGTGGTCATATATGTTTAATGCAAGAGCAAATAATGCAGGGTGGCGTATTGACTATTTTCTAGTATCTGATAGAATAAGTAAAAATATAAAAGATGCATATATTTATTCAGAAATAATGGGAAGTGACCATTGCCCAGTTGGATTAGAAATAGAAGAATAAAGGGGAGAAATTAAATGAAGGAAACAAAAAAATGGACAAAATGGTTATACTGGTTTACATTTGCAGTGGCAGTGATATTTGTATACAAAACACTAGACAACTTTACAGATATATCAATGTGGTTTGGCAAATTATTATCAATATTAATGCCATTTTTAATGGGAATATTAGTAGCATATTTGTTTTATATACCATGTAGGCAAATAGAAAGTCTATACAAAAAGCTAAAGCCAAAGTTTATAAAGAAAAAAGCAAGAGGGTTATCTATTGTTACGGTGTATATAATGGCAATATTGTTACTAGTAATAATTATAAACATAATAATACCAGCCATTTCAGAAAGTGTAATAGAGTTAGCAAATAGTATGCCGGGGTATTATAATACAGCAATGGAATATGTAGAAAATATGCCAGAAGATGCAATAATAAAAAAAGCAGATGTTTTAGAAATTATAGGAAACTTACAAAAAATAGATATAACCAAAATCTTAAGCTTAGAAAATATATATGGCTATATAAAAGGCGTTGTTGGAGTAGCTCAAGGAATATTTAGTGTGTTTGTTACACTAATAATGTCTGTATACATATTGGCAGAAAGAAGCCAAATATTAAAATTTGTAAGAAGACTAAATTCTGCAATATTTAAAGATAAAACTTGTAAGATTATAGATAAATATTTTATGAAAGCTAATGATATATTCTTCAAATTTGTATCAAGCCAGGTATTAGATGGAATAATAGTAGGAATAATAGTATCAATAGCAATGTGGATTCTAAAGGTAAAATATTGGGTATTATTAGGATTTATGATAGGATTATTTAATATAATTCCATATTTTGGAGCGATAGTTGCAGTAGTAATTGCTACTATA
>CAKPJR010000013.1 GCA_934162925.1 uncultured Clostridia bacterium
GCATTTATGCTGTTTTTTTATTGACGTAAATGTAAAAATATGGTATTTTATTAATGCACAAAAGAAAAAAATCCAATAAAAGGAGAGGATGAATATGTTAGATGAAGAAATTTTGGAATTAAGACGAAAATTAAATGAAAGTGTAGAGAAGGAAGAAAATTATAAAAAAATATATAAACTAAGTGTAGAACTAGATGATTTAATAGCGGAATATTATAGAAAAGGACTAAGTAAAAAAAACAAAAATTGCAAATGAAGATGAAAGCCTATCAAAAATAAAATTTTGGTAGGCTTTTTGTGTGTTGCAAGAGAGAACGAATGAATTTGGTTAGTTTTTAAAGTAAAATCCAGTTGATAAAAAAATTGAATATATCAGAGAAAGTTCCTAAAATTGGGCACTTTCTTTTGCTTTTCTCTTCAAAAATAATTAAAAATATAGTATAATTTAAATATAATAAAGAAAAATTTGCATGGCAAACACGCAACTGGAAAATTTTGTTTTAGACTAAATTCCACTTGCGTATCAAACTAAATTCAATTACCTAATACTGTGTTTGGAGTATTTAATTTATTAAATTGTTAGTTGATTTTTCTTTAGTAATTTTTTGTTGAGTTGAATCTCGTTGGTTGGAATTTTAACGAGATTCAATTTTTTTAATGTTTCTTTTCCCATAAGTAATTTAGCTACATCATAAGGAGAAAACCAGTTTAAACTCTCTCTGCCAAGGCTATTAATATGATTTATCATTAAATTCTAAAGATAGTGGATTTCCAAATTCTGTTCCATTGTCAGTTAAAATAATTGGAAATGTTTTTTCAAATAATTCGTTGCCTAGTTCATATTCAAGCATATTAAAAACTCTTAAAACTTCTTTTTGAGTTTTTTCGTATAAAAGAAATGCTAACATTAATCTAGAATTTCTGAATAAAAAAGTTAATAAAACTCTACCACCTTTAGTACCTTCTACTGTATCCATTTCAACAATTGGAAGTTCAGGATGTTGTTCTATGTATTTTTGAAAATCTTCATAAGTACGATTTGTTCTAGCTTTTGTATCTTTTGCTTCTAGCCTTTTGTCTTTTCTTTTTTTCATACGCACTTTCCTAGGTAAATCTATTGGTCCAACTGAAAAGCAGTTTTTAGCTAAATACCTATATAGTGTTGACCTAGAACATGGAATATCATGAGTTTGATAAATGTGAGATATAGATTGTCCCTTTTTCACTAAAGGAGAAATAAGCCTGTCTAGATTAGCCAATTCTAACTCTGTCATGTTAATACCTTGTCTTGATTCGGAAAGTACACTTTTGTATTTATTAAAAGATGGCAATGCTCTGTAATAGTATTTAGTTAATTTGCAACCATATTTATCTTTGCAACCGTTGCAGGTTTTAATCGTAGGCATATACAATCTTCAAAATCAGGGCAAACTTTGTTGCAATATATACAATTTTTACAGTTTTTAAGACAATTAGAATTACAGATATTTTTTCTACGACAATTGTATCTTCTAGCACAATGATTAAAACCAATATGAATAGCTTGACCTTCTTTTCTTATCCTGTGTTTTTTTACTTCTTTAGAAATAGTAGTAATATCTTTGCCTAAATATTTTGCAATATCGCTAAACGTAGTGTTTTTGGCAAGTTCCTGTTCTATAAAGTTTCTTTCGCCCAAAGTTAAATGCAAGTTTTCACTCATAAGATACCTCCAAAACTCTCCAAACACAGTATCTTACTAATATTTTACCATTTATTCGTATAAAACTAAAATCCACTCTATTTAAAAGTGGATTTTAAAATAAAAATTAAGCAACGAATGAATTTACTAAAAAAGTATTTACAAATTTAAATATATTATGCTAAAATAAAGAAAAAATATTATAAAAAAGATGAAAAAAGTAAAAAAGTTGAAAAATATCATAAAAGATGCTATAATTAAAATAGTTTAAGATAAGCAGGTGATTGCAAATGAGAAAAATGTCTAAAACAAAAAAAATATTAATAATTACATTGTTAGTTTTATTATTTGGTTTTTTATTTATAAACAAAGCATTTGCTACCTTGGATCTAAATCAGATGAAGCCAGACCCTCCTCAAAATTCTGAAACTGTTGTAAAAAAAGCAAATAAGATTTTAGGAGCAGTACAAGTAGTTGGAAGCATCGTGTCAGTAGTGACATTATCTGTAATCGGAATTAAGTATATGGTTGGTAGCGTTGAGGAAAAAGCAGAATACAAAAAAACAATGATACCATATATAGTTGGTGCCATATTAGTATTTGCAACGTCTAATTTAGTTAAAATTTTGTATGATTTTGGACAATCAATCAATAAATAAAAAGAGGTGATAATATGAATAAAAAAATTGTAATAATAACATTATTATTTATATTGTCAATTACTTTAATTACTCAATCAACTTATGCTAGTGAAATTTTTGACAGTGGAGGAAACTTTATAAAAGAAGGAGAAAGCCAGCCTTCTCCTATTGGATCAAATCAAATAAAGAAAACGTCAGATCAAATATACAATATTTTATTGATTGCAGGAGTTGCTATAACAGTAATAGTGGGCGCAATATTGGGAGTTCAATTTATGATGGGAAGTATGGACGACAAAGCAAAAATAAAAGAAAGTCTTATACCGTTTACAATAGGAAGCATAATAATTTTTGGTGCTTTTGGAATATGGAAAATAATTGCAAGTTTATTACAGAGCATATAAAAGTCAAAGTTATTAAAGTTATTCTATAAAAGTAGAATAGTTCAATATAAATATAGCATGAAAGGAGTTTTGTTATGAATATGAGGAAAGTTTCTAAAGCAATATCTATACTATTAATAAGCCTAATGATACTATCAATTGCCACATCAGTATTAGCAATTGATCCAAAAAATATCTCGGGAGATACAAACAATACAGGTGCAGTTCAAAACATAGGACAACAAATTCTAGGTATTGTACAAGTAGTTGGAAGCATTGCAGCTGTTATTACATTGGTTGTACTAGGTATTAAATATATGATGGGAAGCGCAGAAGAAAAAGCAGAATACAAAAAAACAATGATACCATATATAGTTGGAGCTGTTTTAATATTCGCAGCAGCTAATCTAGCTAGTATGATTTATAGCTGGGCTGGTAGTATTAATGCAGGAACAAATTAAAAAAATAATAGCCGAAAGGCTATTATTTTTTTGCCTAAAACAGTTATAAATATTACAAAAACATTACAAATATATGAAATTTATATTTTTCCACTAAAAATGTTACAATTTAGCTAAAAATTTGTTATAATGAGTATAACTATAAAAAGGTACTAAGGAGGAATCAGTTGTGGGAACATATGAAATACCTAGAAATGTAAAAGGAGAGGGGAGAATATTATTTATTTTTACTCCTAAATCATTGATATACACTGTGATAGCAGCTGCTATAGGATTGGTTTTTTACTTTATTTTTAAATTAATGGGGCTTACAATAGTGGGAATAATTGTAACTGTAGTTTTGGCAGCTGTTGGATGGTCAATAGGAATGCTAAAAATGCCAGAAATACCATCTTTAAAATTTACTACACAAACTAGTGGACAAAATATTGACGATGTTATAAAAAGAGCAATTAAATTTCGTTCAAAGAAAAAGAAAATATATGTATATACAAAGGAGGAAACAAAAGGTGGAAATAACTAGTATTTTAGCAATTGTAGTAGGAATATTAATTTTTGCCATATTAATATTAGCTCTAATTTATTGGAAAATGAGTATTGATGAAAAAAACGGAAAGCAAAAAAAAGCACCAATAAAAGCTAAAAACTCTGTACAAACAAAGCAAACAGTAAAGCCATATAACAAACAATCAGTATTTTCTTTTATGGAATTTGATAAAATCGAAGATAATATGATTGTTCAAAAAAATGGAAAGAGATATCTAATGGTTATTGAATGCCAAGGAATAAATTATGATTTAATGTCAAGAGTAGAAAAAAATGCAGTAGAAGATGGATTTTCTCAATTTTTAAATACATTAAGACACCCAATTCAAATATATACACAAAGCAGAACAATAAACTTGGATAGTAGTTTAGAGACTTATAGGCATAGAGTAGATGGAATAAAAGAAGAATTAGATAGAAAAGAAATTCAATATAAACAAATGATGCAGTCAGGAAATTATAACGAACAACAAATGCAAAGGTATAAATTTGAAATAACAAAACAAAGAAATTTATATGAGTATGGGAAAGATATAATTTTCAATACAGAAAGAATGAGTTTAAATAAAAATGTACTTAGAAAGCAATACTATATAATAGTTCCGTATTATGCAGAAGAAAATGGAAATGAACTATTTGACAAGGATGAAATTAGAAATTTAGCTTTTTCTGAGCTATATACAAAAGCACAATCATTAATTAGAACTTTATCTGCATGTAGTGTTGCAGGAAAAGTTTTAGATTCTTATGAATTAGTAGATTTGCTATATAATGCATATAATAGGGATGAAGCTGAAACATATGGAATGAAAAAAGCATTACAAGCAGGATATGATGAATTATATATAACAGCGCAAGATGTATTGGATAAAAAAATAAAAGAGCTAAATCAGCAAATAGAAGAAAGAGCTTTAGAAGAAGCTAGAAATGCAATAGAAGAAGTTAAGTCAGAAAAACAGAAACGACTAGAACAAAAAGAAATGACACTAGATGATTTAATAGATGAAATGGCAACCCAGATATTAGAAAGAAATAAAACTTATGTAGGAGAAGATATAGTAGAAGAAGCACAAAAAAAAATAAAAACTAAAGAAAAGGAGGCAAAGAAAAATGGCAAAAAAGAAAAAGCAAAGTCAACTAGTAGAAATAGAGAATAACATTACTGAGAATGAAAATGGTTTTGGATTATTAAAGAAAAAAACAATAAAAGAGTTAATTGCTCCATCAGGAATAGATGCTTCTAACATAGATAGATTGGAAATAATATCAACAACTACTAGATTTGCAAGAACATTCTTTATATCAGCATTGCCACGTATGGCTACATTCCCAGAACTTTTAAGAGATATGTATATGTTTGGCGATATAAATACATCAATATATATTAACCCAATTGCTGAATCAAAATCTCAAAGCGAATTAAATAAAGTCATAAATGAACTAGAAACAGAAAGAATAGTTGCATATGACAAAGGAAACATAAATAGAGAGAGCTTGCTAGCACAAAAGAGAGCAGAAGCAGAAGCTCTAAGAGATGAAATTGCAGCAGGATTTAATAAATTGTATGAAGCATCAATTGTTTCGACTTTGTTTGCATA
This sequence comes from uncultured Clostridia bacterium, assembly GCA_934162925.1. GTDB lineage: Bacteria > Bacillota > Clostridia > TANB77 > CAG-508 > CAG-452. Next base: position 5,311 of record CAKPJR010000013.1, read on the forward strand.
TAACTTACAAGATTTAGATAGACTAACTAAATTATTAGCAACGGAAATGTCTAAATCCTTGATAGATATAAAATCAGCTTGGGGAATACAAGAAGAGGGATTTAAATCTAATCTACCATTAATGGAAGATAAAATAAAAAAGATACATACATTTGATCGTAGATCTATGGGAACAGTGTTTCCTTTTACAACATCTGAAGTGGGTCATTTGACAGGAGTACCACTAGGCTTTAACAAGCAAACGGGAGTGCCAATTTTGTTTGATAATTTTCATCCAAGCTTAACAAATTATAATATGGTTATATTCGCAAAGTCTGGTGCGGGTAAATCTGTTACAATGAAAACTTTAATATCTAGATCTTCTGTTTTAATGGGAATAGAGAGCTTAGCCTTAGATGCAGAAGGTGAATATACAATAGTGGCAGAAGCTCTTGGAGGAATAAATGTAGTAATTAGTCCTAATTCACAAACAATTATAAATTTATTTGATATAGAAGTAGAAAAAGTAAAAGACGAAATAACTGGTCGAGAGAGACCAATTCTGAATGTAGAAAATAAAGTAGAAGACGTTACACAAGCATTACTTACAATGGCAAGAGGAAGCACAAGGAGCAAAGAAGTAAATGAATTGACAAAACAAATAATATCAGAAGCAGTAGCAGAAGAATACGTAAGAGTCGGAATCACATCTGATCCCGCTAGTTTATATGAATCAGATAGTGGTATATCAGGAGATGTTTTAGGAAAAAGAAAAAAAGAAATGCCAACAATAGGAACATGGTATAAAAGAATAGTAAAAAAAGCACAACAAAATGATAATGCAGATTATAGATTCCATTATAGTTATTTAATAAAAGTTATGAAGCAATATGTAAGAGAATTTAATGGACAAATGGCATATTTTGATGGACAATCAACTTTTGAACTTTTAGAAGGTGCGCCATTCATAAATCTGGATATATCACAATTAGAAGAAAGGTTTGCAAGACCCCTTGCACAGCAAATATTACTTTCTTGGATTTGGGAGAAATATGTAAAAAAGAATAGTGAAGATAGAACAAAAGCAAATAAAAAAAGGGTGTTAGTGGATGAAGCATGGATGTTATTACCATACCCAGAGGCAGTTGACTTCTTAAATACAATGGCAAGACGTGCAAGAAAAAGAAATGTATCTCTTGCAATAATTTCACAAAGATTTCAAGATTTTTACGAAAAGCCAGAAGCCCAAGCTGTTTTAACATCATCAGACACAAAGTTATTCCTAGCACAAGATAAATCTGAAATAAATTATTTAAAAGAGGTATTTAAGTTAAGCGAAGGAGAAGCAAATTTTCTAGTAACTTGTTTAAAAGGAGAAGGATTACTAAAGGTGGGAGCTGATACTGCGATATTACAAATTAAGCCTACAAGAAAAGAATTTGAATTTGTAGAAACAAACTTAAATAAAATAGCACAAATGAGACAAGAAAGAGAAAGTTAATATATAGGAGGAAACGATGAAGAATATTACTAGTAAAAAGAAAACTCAAAAAATAGCTTTAATATTTTTAATAGTGCTATTATTTAATTGTTTTATACAAAATTATTCGATTGCTGCTCGCCCATCTGATAGAGGAACTGATACCCATTCAACTAGTACGGTTTCAACAATAGACGATGAGATAACAGCTGAAGATGTTAGCTTTGATGGAGGAACATTATTAACTCCCATAAAAAAATTAGGCAAAGGGATTGGAGATTCAATAATGTCTCTAGTACAGAAAATAGTAGTAGGGAATACATATAGGTACCCAATAGCATATGTTCAACAAGTAGAAGACGGAAAAAATGATGCTTGGGATGATTGGGGAGATGATACTATTGGATATCCTGCATACTTGTTTTTAACACCAGAATCAATTTTTAGAAATCAAATAGGAACATTAAATCCCAATTTTATTACTTCGATTAATTTAGACGGAACATTGGAAAAAGCATTAGGTAGTTCTGATACAGTATTGGACGGAGATGGAAGGACGCATGCTCAAATTTTGGAAAGCAATTTAAATACACTAAGGAAAACAATTGCAAGATGGTATGTTGCAATAAGAAATTTTTCACTAGTAGGATTACTTTCAGTATTGGTATATATAGGAATAAGAATAGTAATATCTAGTACAGCATCAGATAAGGCTAAATATAAACAAATGATTTCCGCATGGGTAAGTGCAATATGCTTAATATTTTTACTTCATTATATAATGGCATTTACATTTATGATTACTGATAAATTAACAAATATGTTTAACACAAATGCAACGAAATCAGCAATAGATTTACCAAAGGTAGATGGAAAAGAAGGAGAATTTTTATTTAAGAACAGCGATAATAATTCTACTTTTGATGAAATTTTGACTAAACTAGATGCGCAATCAATAGCAAACAAAAGTGGAATTTGGAATGGAAATAAAATTATAGGCGTTGCAAGTTTAATGCAATATGCAAGATTATATGCTAATTTAAATGGCGCATCTGGATTAGGATATGCTGCGGTTTATTTATTTCTAGTTGCATTTACAGTAGTATTTTTCATTAAATATATGGCAAGGCTTATAAGAATAGCTTTTTTAACATTGATTGCACCATTAATAACACTAACATATCCTATAGATAAGTTGAATGATGGACAAGCACAAGCTTTTAATATGTGGCTTAAAGAATTTGTATTTAATGTTTTAATACAACCATTTCACTTATTAATATATGTTGTATTTGTAAGTTCGGCATTAGATTTTGCAAATTCAAATATTATATATACAATTGTAGTATTAGGATTTATATCACAAGCAGAAAAGATATTAAAGAAAATGTTTGGATTTGAAAAGGCAACAACATTAGGTTCTTTCTCAGGGGCAGCAGCAGGTTCTATGGCAGCAAATTTAATTAGCAAGGCCTCTAGTAAATTATCTGCTGGTGGAAAAGGAGGAAAGAACAATGGAGGAAATAATTCTGATGGAGGAAATGATTCAGGACAACAAGATAGAATACGCGAGGGAAATAGCAATCCATATGAAGGATTAGATTCCGGAGAGAGTGATGAACAAAGAAACCAGCGAGGTCCAATAGGACAAAACCAAAATAATGAAAATAATAGAGAGTACAATGTCAATAATGAACATCCAGACTTAGAGCAGGAGAGAAATAATATTGAAACTGAAAGACAAGCTCTTGAATCTTTTTTAGATGAAGGAACGACACCAGGAACAGACTGGGATGAGGAAGACTATGAAGCATATAGAGAATTAGAAGCAGAGCAAGAAGAAAGGGAATCCAGATTTAGAGAAGCAGAACAACGAGCTTTAGAAGAAGACCAACAAAGTGAAATTAGAGAAGCTCAACAACCGGAATTAGAAGAACAGCAAGATGAAAATGGAGAGACACAACAAGTAGAGCAAGGAGAAGGAGAAAAGCCAGAAGAAAATCAAGTGCAAGAAGAGGGAAAAATGTCAAACCTAAAGAAACTAAAAGGAGGAATAACTGCTGTTGGTGGAGCAGGCCTTAGAAAACTTGGTAATGCAACAGGAATGCATATGATTAAAGGCTGGAAGAATATGAACCATAGTGAAAGAGCAAAAGCATTAGGTAGAAATTTATGGAGTGGAACTAAAACAATGGCTCCAAAGGCTTTAAAGGCAGGTACAAAATATACACTTGCAGGAACAGCGGCACTAGTTGCAGGTGCAACAGCTTTACAAAGTGGAGATCCAAAAACAATTTTATCATCAACAGGAATTGCTGCAACAGCAGGAGCAAAAATAGGAGGAGGATTATCTACAAAAGCTGTAAGTGGAGTTTCAAAAGTATCGGATACATTTATGAGAGGATGGAGAGGAAATGAATATGAAAATAAACAAAAAGAAAAATCAAATAGTGAATGGTATAACAATACAGAAACGGATAATAAATATAGAGCAGCTTTTGGAAGTGACAAGTTTAAAGAAGCTAAAGATGTTGCTCTTGACATGAGAAACAAATATGGAACGACTAATGACGATGATATTATAAAATCATTAAAAATGACAGAAGATTTTGGAGGGAATAAAGCTATAGAGGAGGCTAGAAAAGCGGATATAGACGTGCCAGACTTGGACTTTGCAAAAAGAATTCCAGCATTTTCAAAGGATATTGATGATGGGATATTTGATGATTATAAAAAATTTACACAGCAACAGGCAAAAATGCAAAAAAGATTTATGAACCAGGGAATGAGAGCAGACCAAGCAAAGGAGGCAACAGAGAAAGTTTTAAAAGCAACAGCAAAATTTAAAGGAAAGCAGATTCCAGTAACAGAAAATCCTGTACAAGCGAACAATATAAGAACTGTATTTCAAGGAAGAAATTCAAGGACTACAATTCAAGAAATAGAGGATAATAGTATTCCTATCGAAAGAAATTTAAGAAATACAGAAGTAGCAAGAAATACTAATAACGGAAATAGAAAGGCACTAAAGGAAGGTACATTAGAAAGTAAAATGCAAAGAAATACAGAGCAGACTAGAACTTCGGAAAATGCAAAACAAAGAAGTATAGAACAAGCGAGAACGCCTAGAAATGCAAAGAAAAGAAGCACAGAACAAATGAGAACGCCTAGAAATACCACACAAAGTAGAACACAAAAAACCGAGAATCAAGAAACAACATCTGGAAACATCATATAAGATGAAATGACAGGAAATATAAGAATGCTATACATAGTAGGGGGAAATGAAATTGCATAAAATAAGAAGTTTCTATAACAGTAATAGAGCGATAATATGGATAATTGTTGGATGCTTAGTGGCAGTAATTTTAATGTTACAAGTACTTAATAGTAATACCAAAAAGAAAAATATAGAAATAAGTACAAAAGATATAAATAGTAGTAGTAATACTACTATTTATCCTAATGCGTCAGAAAAAGAAAATAAAAATGTAGATACAAAAGAAATTCTATACAATTTTATGGAAGAGTGCAATGAGGGAAATGCTGAAACTGCTTACAATTTATTAAGTACAGATTGCAAAGAAGAGATGTTTCCAAATATAGAAGAATTCAAAAATAAATATGTTAATACTATTTTTAATACCAAAAAGACATATGATGTTCAGCCATGGATAGCTAATAAATACAGTATATATAAGATAAGTATATATCCTAATGCTTTAGAAACAGGAAACATAAATGATAACGAGGAGATAAATAGTTATTATACAGTGGTTAAAGAAAATGATGAATATAAGGTAAACCTTAATAATTTTGTTGCAAAAGAGCTATTGGATAATGAAAATGAAAATGAAAATATTGCAATTAATATAATTTACAGGAAAATATATATGGATTATGAGGAATATGAAGTAAAAATAACAAATAAAACATCAAAAACAATTTTAATGGATGGATATAGAAAAAATAATTCTGTATATATACTAGATTCAGTTGGAACGAAAAAAAATGCTTATATTAATGAGATCGCAGAAAGATTGCTAGTGATAGAACCACTATTAAATATAACAAGAACAATTAAATTTGATAAAGTATACTCAGAACAAGTAATCTCTAAAGTAATGTCTTTTAATGACATAATACTAGATTATAGCGAGTACAAAAAACTAGATAATAAAAATGAATACAACAATTTTTCTAATATAGAGGTTAAAGTTCAAAGGTAGGTGAACAATTTGGCAGAAGATCAAAGAAATAATGTGGCACAGGAAGTGGCAAAGGAAGCAGCAAAAGAAGCCGCAAGACAAGCAAAGAGAGCAGCAAAAGAAGCAATAAAAGAAAAAGCAAAAGCAGCTTTAGCAAAAGTTTTGGCATCTCCAAAATTTTGGATAATTTTAGCTATAGTAGTTGCTGTTGTATTAATAATTGCAATGGCTTGTTATGTAATTCAAAAAAATAGAATAGAGTCATATTCAAAAAGAAAAGAAACACTTACGACAGAAAGTGGGTTTTTTAATATAGGAAAAACTGTTTTTGGAAATGGGGTATATGAATATGAAGTAAAAGACGACGACATAAATTTAATGGACGAAGTAATAGAAGTTTTAGGGTATCCAAAGGATTCATTCACAAGATTTGAGAAATATGTATTATTAAAGGTTGCAAATGTAACTAAAACTTCAAATGGTATAATAAAAATGGATTTAGATTTGCAAGAATATACTGAAAAGGAACTTCATTTAATCCCTAAATTTGTAGAGGCAGAATTAAAAACTATGTATCCTGATCTAGGTGGAAGCACTAGCAGCTATAGAGATAGTTTTCAAGGAAATGTTAAAATTATTAGAAATGGGATACAACTAAAGTATAAACCAGAAGGAGAATTTAACGAAGCAATAAGCAATAAAAATTCAAGTGTACTAGAATGGTTTACTTTAGACAATGCATTTAACTTAATTGTGGCAAGTAAATCTACGGAACATGTGGAAACTACAGTTACAGGAGACAAAGGATATGTAAATGATGAAGATGATACTACAAATATAACTTATTCCAAAACTTCAATACAATATATAAGTGCAATACAAAAATTTGCTACTCCATATCCATTCTTTTTTACATTATTAACAATTACTGAAGATGAGAACTTTTGTGAAGAAGTGGTAAATAAAGCACTAGAAACTGAAATAGAATTAACTGTTTATGATGAAATTACAACGGTGACAGACGTATATGTAGAAGAGGGAACTGCTAAAGTGGATTATAAGTATACGTTCCATGTAGAATACGATTATACAGATTATACAGAAGAAGAAGAAATGAATATAGTAAATCAAAGATATACATATTCTGATTATAGTGAATTTGATCAAATTGAGAACTATACTCTTACAAGAACAACTACAGTTGAGACAACAACTTCTAAAATTGTAATAAGCAAAGCAAATACTATTTTTTGGAATATGAAACAATTATATACAAATAATACAAAATCAGAACCAGAAGTTGTTACAACTGGTGGACCTACTACAGAAACGAAAAATCCAGCCTTATATGTTAGAAGTGATATGGTATGGGCAGGAATATATCCATCTGGTATTCGTGGAGAAATAAAAGATAGTTTGTATGGAATGTTTGAAAGCAGTGGAAGAACAGTAAATATAACAAATATAGACATTAAAGCATCAGCAGGAGGCATTTCTACAAATAAGGACACAAATTCATATAGAGATGTATATGAAAAAGAAATAACTATACAAACTAGAAATACTCAAAATGTGACTAAAAAACAATATGAAGAAGATGTAGCAAATTCTAGCTTGGAGTTTAAAGGAGAAGGCGCAGGAGGATTTTATGATATATTAATAAATGAAAACTATAGGGATAATACAACAGAGCATATATATGAGTTGCAAGACAGACTAAATGAATTTTTTCTAGAAACATTAAATTCAGCAGAAACATATATTAACTTATTTGAATATATGAAAGCTATAGCTTCTGGACAAGAATCAAGTATAAGTATTGACGGAATAATGAACGATATAATGAATGGAAATGAATTAACTGCTACTGGCTCAAGTGCTGTTACTGGTGGGTATATTGTAAACACTACTAAATCTTCGGAAGATTTAGTATTAAATCAAGAACAATTGACAACTGCTATTAGAGGCTGGGCAAGCTCAGGAACAAGAAAAAATAATTTAGATAGTGTTGGAGTTAGTAAATTTATTGAATTACAGAACAGATACAATGTTAATGCAGTTTTCGCAATAGCTGTTTTTCAACAAGAAAATGGATGTGGTTCTAACACAAATGCTAAATTAATAAGAAATACTACATACAATTGGGGAAGTATACAAGGAAGTTACAATGGAAACTCATGGATAGATGCAGAGGGAATACGTTGGTGTAAATATTCTAACTATTCAGAGGCAACAGAAGATTTTATGAGATTAATTAGAAATAATTATTTTTCAGAAGGAAGAGATTCTGTTCAAGAAGTATCAGAAAAATACTGTCCAGGCACTTCAGAGGCATGGAAAAGCGGCGTTTCTGCAATAATGACAGAAATTTATAATGCTGCGGGAATTAGTTTAAGCAATCAAACAGCAGAGAATGGAGATGGTTACACAACAACATATACGAATAGAGCAGGAATGACATTTAGAGAATATAAACAAACTGCTGGAAGCTATTCAACTAGAAGAATATGGGGGTCAGGAACAATAGCAACTAACCGGATGTGGGCATACATCTGCAGCAATAATTGCATCAGGATATGGAAGCACAAAGAATCCATATGAGTGTTTTTGCGCTTCATCTAGTATAAAAGGAGTGTTATTAAATATGGGACTAAATGTAGAAGTAATTGGAAACATGGAAGATGCCAGCAGCAATTATGGACCAGTATTATCATCTACTAATCAAAATAGAATAATACAACATTTAAAATCAGGAAACACAGCTATAATTTATGTGTTAAATAAATTTGGTAGTGAATTTGCATACACTCAACATTATATGGCATTATTAGACATAAATGAAAATGGTACAAAAATATTTGTTTCAAATCCATCTGGAACAGGAAGGAAAACAGGATGGATTGAGACTACTAGACTATTTAATGGAGCAGTTGGAGCTCAATTGATAAGTAAATAAAGTAGGGGGAAATAACTTGAAAAGAATAAAATGTATTATATTAATACTTACATTATCTATAATAATATGTATAATAGCTATTGTTGCAATAAATAATAAAAAAAGCAAATATGGTGTAGAAGCAGAGTTTCCTACCTTAGAAATAAATAGAAATATAGAAAAACTAAATAATAGAAATCAATATTATATATTACTAGAATGTGTAAAAAAATTTGCTAGTTATGCAAGTAACGAAAATTATAATGCTATAAAATTAATAACAAATATGGATAATGAAGAAAGCGTTATAAATTATTATTCATTTGATAATGTGAAAAATATTTGTTTTGAAGAAGTATATGTTTTAAATGGATACACGTATGATACTTTTTACATAAGAGGGAAAAATGATATATCTTCAAATAGCAAATTTTACTTTATAATAAATTTAGATTTTTCAAATTACACATATAGAATAGAACCAATAACAGAAGATAAATATAATGAACTTGTAAAAAATAACAGAATGAGTGAAGAAGACTTAACCATTGAAAAAAATAAATACAATAATTTCGAAGATATTTATATAACGGATGAAGAAATGGCTATAAAATATTTAGAAGACTATACTAAGAAAGCACTTGAACATCCTGAGATGGCATATAACTTATTAGATGAAGGATATAGAAATAAAAGGTTTGGAAAACTAGAAAAGTATGAGGAATATGTAAAGAGCAAAGAATATCAATTAGAAAACACAACTGTATCAAAATATAAAGTTGATGAAAAAGAAGATTATATAGAATATGTTGTAGTGGATACATATGAGAATTACTATACAATAAAAGAAACTTCAGTTATGGATTATACAATTATGCTAGATAATTATACAGTAAAATCCGAAGAATTTATTTCTAAATATAATAATTTAGAGGATGAGAAAAAAGTAGCTACAGATGTTGAAATTTTTATAAAAATGATAAGCAATAATGATTATAAAAATGCATATAATTGTTTGGCAAACGAATTTAAACAAAATTATTTTAAAATTCAGGATGATTTTGAAAAATATGCTCAAGAGGTATTTTTTGATGACAATTATATAACTGTTACTGATATAACTAATAAGGGAAATGTATATACATGTACAGCTAACTTAAAAAGCGGAATAGGAGCTGCAGCAGATAGTATGACAAAAAGGTTTGCAGTAAAATTAAATCAGAATGCAGAATTTGAATTATCGTTTGAAGTAGAATAGGAGAAATCATGGAAGAAAAAAGAAAAATCTCTACATTTACGCCGGATGAGAAGGAGACAATGAAAAAGTTAAATAAATTTGAAGGTGAAATGCAAGAAACGTTATTAGAAGGAGAAAGAATTTCTAGTATAGAATACTATGAAAAATTAAATATCAAAAAGGGTTTAGAATTAAAATCCGATATATATATATCTAAGATATCTTGCAAAGATGGAATGGAAAGAGTTGGAATTTATGCAAAAAATTCTAATAACTTATTAGGATATGTAAATAAAGAAGGAGATATAGAATTTATAGACCCACTATTGAGAGAATTAGAACTAGAAATTACATTAGAACAACTTAAAGAAATGAACATAGATAATATTAGAGCAAAATCAGAAGAGTTTACATTAGATGAACTAAGGGAACAGATTGCAAATCAGAAAAAGACAAAAGAACCAGAAAAAGTTGGTAAAGAGAAAAAAAGCGAAAAAAAAGAAGAAGATGTTAATGAAGAATTAAAAGAAAACGAAGGACAAGATTTAGGAATTACATATTACAGAGAAATAAGAGATACAAAATTACAAGAAGAATTTCCAGAGCTTAGAGGAAAAAAATTAGGGTTAGCATATTCTAGCAAATTAGGGCAGTTTATAATTACAGAAAAGAGTAAAAATGGAGAAAAAATTTCTAGTGAAATAAAACCAGCCAAACCAACAATACGCAGTGTGATTTCAGTTGACGAGAATGGAGACAAAGTAGAGAGAAAAACTCCACATGCATTAATGAAAACAAAAAGAAATGATGTAGAAATGTCTATAAGTTTTGATTTATATGGATATGTCGAACTAGGAAAAGTACGAATAACACCATGTAATGAAAGAGTAGAAAGACCTGTAAAAGTACAAAATAAAACAAATGTACCTGAAACCGAAGTTATTAGGGCAACAGATACTGGAATAGAGAATCATGAAATAGCACATAATTTTGAAAAAGAAGAAGAAAAAAATGATGATTATAATTTAGATGATCCTTTCTACTTTGCTGGCTTTGAAATTAAATTATCAAGTAATTATGAAGTAATAAAAAAAGAAAATGAAGATGCATATGTAATAAAG
>CAKPJR010000014.1 GCA_934162925.1 uncultured Clostridia bacterium
ACAGAACATAAAGAAGAAAAAGAAAAACACAATAAATATATTCATCAAGAAAGATTCTTTGGAGAATGCTCAAGAAGTTATTATGCAGGAGAAAATGTAAAAGAAGAAGATATTAAAGCAAACTTTAAAAATGGAACACTAGAAATTACATTCCCTAAAGAAGAAAATAAAAAACTAGAAGATAAAAAGTATATACAAATAGAAGGAGAATAAATCTCTTAAGAACTCAAAAAATTACCGGATTTTAAATTCCGGTAATTTTTGCTTTAAATAAAAATAACAAAAAGTATTGACAAAATATGGAAAATATATTAATATAATTTTAATTTAAATCAAAATAAATTTAATTCAAAAATGCAAAATCACAATAATTGTTTTGCAATTCTAAAAAAATTCCAAAGAGGTAAAATATGTTATCAATAGTAAAAAGTATGTCACTTGCAGGGATAGATGGCTATCTTATTTATGTGCAAGTGGATGTTTCATCTGGAATGCCCGGATGGGACATAGTTGGATTACCAGATGTAAGTGTAAAAGAATCAAAAGAAAGAGTAAGAACAGCCATAAAAAATTCTGGATACGAATTAAACAGTAGAAAAATAACAGTTAACTTAGCACCAGCAAATACTAAAAAAGAGGGCTCATTTTTTGACTTACCAATAGCAATAGGAATACTTGTGTGCACAGAAGTAATTTTAGAAAATATACCAGAAAATATTGCGTTTGTTGGAGAGCTATCGTTAGATGGAAAATTAAATAAAATAAATGGAATATTGCCTATGTGTATAGAAGCCAAAAAGCTAGGAATATCAAAAATCATAGTTCCATTAGAAAATGCAAAAGAAGCCTCTGTAGTAAGTGGAATAGAAATATATGGAGCAGAAACATTAACACAAGTTGTAGAATTTTTAAATGGTATAACAAAAATAGAACAAATGCAGGTAGATGTTGAGGAACTATTTACTTCAAACGCTAATAATTTATTAGATTTTAGTGAAGTTAAAGGGCAAGAAAATATAAAAAGAGCCTTGGAAATAGCCGCTGCAGGAGGACATAATTGCTTGTTAATAGGTAGTCCAGGGTCACGGAAAAACAATGATGGCAAGAAGAATACCATCAATTTTGCCAGATTTGACATTTGAAGAAGCATTAGAAACAACTAAAATTCATAGTATAGCTGGCATTTTATCAAAAGATACCCCATTAATTACAAAAAGGCCATTTAGAAGTCCTCATCATACAATTTCTAGTAGTTCGCTTGTGCGGAGGAGGTAAAATTCCGAAACCAGGAGAAATTAGCTTGGCACACAATGGCGTATTGTTTTTAGATGAATTACCTGAATTTAATAAAAATACACTAGAAGTTTTGAGAGGACCATTAGAAGATGGAATAATTAGTATTAGTAGGGTGAATGCTTCACTTACATATCCTTGTAATTTTATGTTTGTAGCTTCAATGAACCCCTGTCCGTGCGGATTTTTTGGTTCTAAAGAAAAAGAATGTACTTGTGCTCCTAGAGCAATAGAAAAATATATGGGTAAAATTAGTGGCCCTCTTTTAGATAGAATAGACATTCAAATAGAAGTGACACCTGTAAAATATCAAAAACTAGAAGAAGAAAAAACAGCAGAAAGTTCTGAGAATATAAAGAAAAGAGTAAATATGTCCAGAAAAATACAGCAAGAAAGATATAAAGAAAATGCTATATACTCAAATGCAGAACTTACACCAAAATTAGTGAACAAATATTGTAAGTTAGATAAAGAATCAAAAAAAATACTGCAAAGTGCTTTTGAAAGACTAGGATTAAGTGCAAGAGCACATGGAAGAATTTTAAAAGTAGCAAGAACAATAGCAGATTTAGAAGGAAAAGAAAATATAGAATCAAATCATATTGCAGAAGCAATACAGTACAGAAGTTTAGATAAAAAATATTGGAAAAATTAAAACATAGGAGAAAAATGAGAGAAATAAAATTAATAAAATATACAGACTCAAATTATCCCCAAAAACTGTTAGAAATAGAAAATTATCCAAAAGAGTTATATGTTATAGGAAATGAAAAATTACTAGAAAAAGATTCAATTGGAATAGTTGGCGCAAGGGAAAGTACAGGGTATGGAGAAAAATGTGCAAGAAATTTTGCAAGAGAAATATCAAAAGAAAATATATGTGTAGTAAGTGGAATGGCAGTTGGAATAGATACTGCTGCACATGAAGGAGCAATCATAGAAAAAGGCAGTACAATTGCAGTGTTAGGATGTGGATTTAACAATATTTATCCAAAAGAAAACACAGATTTATTCAACGATATTTTAAAAAAAGGTGGCTGTGTAATATCAGAATATAGTCCAAATACAAAAGCAGATTTATCAAAATTTCCTAAAAGAAATAGAATAATAAGCGGATTAGCAAAAGGAATATTGGTTGTAGAAGCAATTTATAGAAGTGGAAGTCTAATTACAGCTAAATATGCAAAAAAGCAAAATAAAAAAATCTTTTGTATTCCTAGCAATATAGATGAAAAAACCAGTGTAGGAACAAACAGACTTATTCAAAATGGAGCAAAATTAGTAATAAAAGCACAAGATATATTAGATGAAATAAAAAATAAAGTAGAAGAAGAAATAGAAGAGGAATATGTAGAAATATATAATTGCTTAACATACATGCCAACAAATATTAATATAATTGCAAAAAAGTGCAATTTAGAAATATCTAAACTTACTCAAAATCTATTAATGATGGAACTAAAAGGATATGCAAAATCAATGCCAGGAAATGAATATGTGAGGTTATAGATGAATAAAGATCATGAATTAGGAAAATTAGGAGAAAATGTTATAGCTAATTATATTACAAGATTAGGGTACAAAGTATTAGAGAGAAATTTTGAATGTAATCAAGGAGAAATAGATATAATTGCTTTAGATAATGAAGAATTAGTATTTATAGAAGTAAAAACTAGAACAGGAGTAAATTACGGAGAGGCAAGTGAAGCAATAACAAGATACAAAAAAAGGCATTTACTAAACTCAATAAAATACTATTTATATAAAAGAAATTTAGAAAACGAATTTATAAGAATAGATGTAGCAGAAGTATATGTTAAAGGTGAGAATATAAAAATTAACTATATAAAAAAAGCTATAGAATAGATATGTTACAAGATCGGCTTTGACATATTTTTCTTCTTACAAGTATAAAATACATGCCACGCGTTTTGCTAGAGCAAGCTGAATAATTGCAACAAAATAAGTGGAAAATTTGTTACTGTTCAGACAAAATTAAAAAAGTAGAGCTTATGTAGGGGCGGGGCTCCGTACCCGCCCGAAAATCCGATGATTTATTGCAAACATTGTAGGTGGATCATCCTTGATAATCTGCAATGCATCATAGAATTAACAAAAAATATATCTAGTTATTTTAAGTAAATATTATCTTTTAAAATCCAGACAGAGACACTTCCGTTATTACAAGAAAATGTACCATTTCCGTTATTATCTACTAAAACCTCATTTTTTATATTGCCGGGTGCAGTCGTATAAAACTTTGCCGGCTAAGTTAGTTCCAACATTTATCTGCTTACTACCTCCTAATTTATTAGAAAGTACTGTAACTAAACCTGAATATGGGTGTTCAAAATCACCTTCTCTTACCCAAGCAATTATGTTTTTATCATCAAAATAATCTGTTTGTCTTCCATAAGCGAAGTACTTTCTAACTTTAATCAATAAATTTAAAATGCTTTCATTAGAAGGAATGTTAGAAAAAGGAATACCATAGTAATCGCCATAAAAAACGCAGGGATTACCTTTTTTTCTTAGTAATATTAAAGCATAAGCTATAGGCATAAACCATTCTGGAATCCATGATTCCAAAGACTGGCCGGGTTGTGTATCATGATTATTCACAAAAGTTATTGCAAGTTCAGGATGTTCTTCAACTAAAGTTCCATTAAATATATTTCTCATGTCATATTCACCATTAGAATATGATGCATTAAAAAAGTTATAATGCAAAGGAACATCAAAAAGTGAAATTTTAGAATCTGTTTCTTTAATATAATTATTTAGAGCTTCAATATTATTACTCCAATATTCTCCAAACACATCTAAAGTCTTGCCAGTAGAAGATCTCAATTCATTTACCCACTCTTCAAAAAAAGTAGAATCTATATGTTTAACAGCATCTAATCTAAAACCATCAACATTTGTAGTAGATAAATACCATTTTCCCCAAGAAATAAGTTCTTTAACTACATCAACATTATTTAAATCAACATCTGCTCCCATTAAATAATCAAAATTACCTTTTTCCTTATCTACATGATTATCCCAGTGTTTGCCATAAAATTGGAAAATAGAAGAACGTTTACTATTTTCATCCCAGTCTACGCCGAGTAAAATGTGTCCAATTCCATTTAAAATCAGAATATGTGTTTCCTCTTCCAGGGAAAGTATATTTAGTCCAAGCTTTAATCGTAATAGGATCTAAAGAAGTACTTGTTCTATCATTTGGATTTTGTTCATATGCGATAACATCCTCTGTTTCATCTGCACCAAGTTTATGGTTTAATACTATATCAGCATAGACTTTTATATAGTTAGCTCTTAGAGTCTTTATTGCCTGTATATATTCATCTCTAGTTCCATATTTTGTGGGAATAGTTCCTTTTTGATTGAATTCGCCTAAGTCATATAAATCATAAACTCCGTAACCTGTATCATAAATACCATTAGTTGCTTTATAGGCTGGAGGTAACCATATTGAAGTTATGCCAATGGAAGACAATAAACTAGCCTTGCTAGTAATTTTATTCCATAAAGAACAGTCGGGTTCTAAATTCCATTCGAAATATTGCATCATTGTTTCATTAATTAAATCATTCATAAATTCACCTCATAAATTTAAAATTATTATATCATTTACTTTTAATAAAAAAAAGTATAAAATAAATGCAGTAAAATTAAATAAAGGATGGAGGAATTGTTATGGATAGAAAAGATGCACTAGATTTATTAAAAAAATATAATAAAGAAGAATTTCATTTAAGACATGCATTTACAGTTGAGGGAGTTATGAAATACTTTGCAAGAGAATTAGGATATGATGAAAATTTCTGGGGAATAGTACGGCTTATTGCATGATGTGGATTTTGAATGTTATCCAGAAGAACACTGTAAAAAAGCTCCAGAATTATTAAAAGAAATAAATGCAAGTGACGAATTAGTACATGCTGTATGTAGCCATGGATATGGAATTTGTGTAGATATAGAACCAACCCACGAAATGGAAAAAATACTATTTGCAACAGATGAGCTTACAGGATTGATTTGGGCGGCTGCAAAAATGAGACCATCTAAAAGTACAAAAGATATGGAAGTATCTAGTTTAAAAAAGAAATTTAAAGATAAAAAATTCGCAGCAGGTTGTTCAAGAGATGTAATAAAAACAGGTGCAGAAAGATTAGGTTGGGAATTAAATGACTTGTTTGAGAAAACAATACTAGCAATGAGAGATTGCGAAGATATAGTAAATGAAGAAATGAAAGAAATAGAATAAAATATATAGGAGAAAAATGTGGAGATAAAATTTAAAAATATTACTAAATGCACAGCAAGCCTATACAATCAATTTTTAGGATTTCATAACAAAAAATATAAAACACGAAATATACTAACTATGGTAACAGTATTAATTGCTGTATTATATATGGTAATATTTAATATAAAATATAAGAATTACTTTGCTGTAATATTAGCAATAACATTTGCATTCCTAGGATTTTTTATAAAAGAAAAATATCAAAAAAAAGTTGTAAAAAAAGAACTTAAAAGCCAAAAAATAAAAAAAGAAGAACAAGTAGAATTTTATTTTTACAATAAATATTATTTTGTAGTGAAAATGAATAAAAAAAGGCAATTGGTAAGGTATTTTAAAATATATAGAATTAATAGTGATGAAAAAAACTTTTACATATATACCGATAAGACACATGCATTTATTGTAAGCAAAGAAGGGTTTATAAAAGGAACAGCAAAAGAATTTGGTGAGTTTATGGCAAAAAAATTTAAACTAAAGTATTCAAATTGACTAATTATGTAAAATGATGTAAAATATAAATACAACAACCGGTATAACCGGATCTTAAGGAGTGGCAATAATATGACAGAAAAAGATTTTGCAAAAATGACACGAAAAGAGTTGGAGGAATATTGCAATAAACTTCAACAAGAATTAAGCACTGCACAATGGTTTTTACGAAGCAAAATCAAGCTTGGAGAAAGAGAACACTCAAACTAAAACAAATTGGCTTTTCATATGTGAAAAGCCAATTTGTTTTGTTCTTTTATTTTAGCATATCTCTAATAGTTTTATATAAATAAGGTTTAAATTCCTCAATAGGCATTGGGTCATTATATAAAATAGAATTAAAACATGTAGAACTTGCAAGCTCTATAATCATAAATAAAACAACATCAGGATTTTCAATATTAATTTTATTGTCTTCTATACCTTTAATAAATAAAGCTCGTAGCCCGTCTTTATTGTCATCTAAAGTATTGTAAATTTTAAATACAGTATTGCTTTTAATTCCCCAAGATAAATTTTTAGAAATAAACTTAAGAAGAGCAGGAAATTTTGTAAGCTCATCTATAACATAATTTATTATATAAATAATTTGATCAGAAAAATTACTTATATAAGACTTTCTTAAACTTTCTAAAGCGTCACAAAATAATTTATGAGATTTTTTTGCAATAAGAATATCTCTTAATTCATACTTATCTTTAAAATATAAATAAAAAGTACCCTTTGCAACACTGGCATTATCTACAATATATTGTATAGAATTATTTTGGATGCCCTTTTCAGTAAAAAGCTTAAAAGCTGTATCTAATAATCTATTCTTTTTATTTTCTTTAGACTCTTGAATACTCAACTTAATCACCACATATATTATTATTGCATAAAATGACCAGTAGGTCAATTATAAAATTAAAAATATGTATAAATTAAAATTTGTGTGAACGATTCTAGGGACTGTCCCTCTTTTGTTGAATAACAAAAGGGGACTGTCCTGAATCGTAAATGTAGTGCAAAAAATTACACTAATATTAATTTATTTAGGGCAGACACAGGGCCTGCCCCTACATTCCACCTCTCACATCAATTAAATAAATTTAAACAAAAATATTGACTAATGGTCATAATGGTGTTACAATATAAAAATGACCGATAGTCATAAAATGAAAGGAGAGATAATATGCTAAAATTTGGTGAGTTTATATGTAAGCATAAAAAAATAATTTTAGTAATTTCAATACTTTTACTAATTCCCTCAATAATAGGGATAAAAGCAACAAAAATAAACTATGATATTTTGGTATATTTACCAAATGATATTGAAACTGTTCAAGGAGAAAATATTCTTTCAGAAGATTTTAATATGGGAGCATTTTCAATAGTAGTCTTGGAAAATATGAAGCCAAAAGAAATAGCAAAACTAGAAACAGAAGCAAAAGAAATACAAGGTGTGGAAAATGTAATAAGTATTGTAGACGCTACGGGAACAAGTATTCCGCTGGAAAGTTTACCACAAGAGATAAAAGATAAAATATATAAAGATAACACAACATTAATGCTTGTAACATTTAAAGATGCAATTTCATCAGATGAAACAACAAACGCAGTAGAAAAACTAAGAAATATGACAGATGAAAGATGCAAAGTAAGTGGAATGACATCTGCATTAATAGATACAAGAGATTTATCAGATAAAGAAGTAGCGATATATGTATTAATAGCAGTAGCTTTATGTATTATAATTCTAGAGTTAGCATTAGATTCTTATTTAGTACCAATATTCTTATTATTAAATATAGGAATAGCAATACTTTATAATATGGGATCAAACATAATGCTTGGAGAAATATCGTATATAACAAAAGCAATAAGTGCAGTGTTGCAGCTAGGTGTAACAACAGACTTTTCTATATTCCTTTACCACAGTTATAAAGCAGAAAAAGAAAAATATTCAAACAATGACGAAGCAATGGCAAATGCAATTGCAAAAACTTTAGTATCAGTTTTAGGAAGTTCATTAACAACAATAGCAGGATTTTTAGCATTATGTAGTATGAACCTAACACTTGGAAAAGACATTGGTATAGTAATGGCAAAAGGTGTGTTATTTGGAGTAATAACAGTAGTAACAGTTCTACCAGCCCTAATACTACAATTTAACAAAGCTATAGAAAAAACATCACATAAAGAAATCTTACCTAAATTTACAGCATTAAAGAAATTTAACATAAAACATTATAAACTAATATTAGTAGCTTTCTTAGTTATATTACCATTTGCAGTATATGGATATACACATACAAGTGTTTATTATAACCTAGACAGCTCATTACCAGAAACTTTGGAAAGTATAAGTGGAAATAATGAGTTGAAAAATAAATTTGGAATAGTAGCAACAGAAATGATATTAGTAAATAATGATGTTCCAGATTATAAAGTAAATCAAATGTTAGATGAAATAGAACAAATAGATGGTATTGATTGGACATTAAGTTATTCAAAAATATCTAAAGAATTACCAGAACAAGTACTTTCAGAAAATCTAACAAAAATATTCCAAAGTGATAAATATAAGATGGTAATAATTAATTCTAAATACGAAGTAGCAACAAATGAATTAAACTCACAAATGGAAGAAATACAAAAAGTAATAGATAAATATGATCCTAATGCAATACTTGCAGGAGAAGGACCTCTTATGAAAGACCTAATTCAAGTAAGTGATCATGATTTTAACAGCGTAAATACTGTATCAATAGCAATAATTTTCTTATTGATGTTTGTAGTATTTAAGTCAATATCTTTGCCAGTTATATTAATAACAGTAATAGAAGTTGCAATATTTATAAATATGGGAATTCCAGCATATACAGGAACTGTACTTCCATTTGTAGCATCAATTGTAATAGGAACAATACAATTGGGAGCAACAATAGATTATGCAATATTAATAACTAATAAGTATATAGCATTTAGAAAAGAAGGAAAAAATAAAAAGGAAGCTATAGACGAAGCTTTAGGAACATCAATTTCTTCAATAATAGTAAGTGGTTTATGCTTCTTTGGAGCAACATTTGGTGTTGGAGTTTATTCACAAATAGAAATGATTGGATCACTATGTTCATTAATGGCAAGAGGTGCAATAGTAAGTACATGTGTAGTAATCACATTATTACCTGCATTTTTAATGTTATTTGATAAAATAGTATGTAAAACAACTTTAGGTATGTCAAAAGTAAAATAGAAGAAAGGATGATATAAAATGAAAAGTAAAAAAATGATTTCTGGGCTATTAGCATTTACAGTAACAGCATATACTGCAATTCCAGTATTAGCTGCTTCAAAAATAGAAACAGTATATTCAAATTTAGACTCAAATGGTAAATCATATAAAACAATAGTAAGTACACAATTAACTAATGAAGATAAAGTAGATAAATTAGTAGATTTTTCTAGTTTAATAAATATAGAAAATACAAATGGAGATGAAACATTTAGTAAAAACGGAAACGAAGTAGTATGGGATAGCAATGGAAATAACATATATTACCAAGGAGAAAGTGACAAAGAATTGCCAGTAGAATGTAAAATAACTTATGAATTAAATGGAGAAGAAATATCCGCAGAAGACTTAAAAGGTAAAAGTGGAAATGTAAAAATTAAAATAAACTACATAAACAATGAAAAACATACAGTTTCAATAAATGGAAAGCAAATTACAATGTACACTCCGTTTATAATAGTAGCAGGAACAAAAATAGACAATACAAAAAATAAAAATATTAAAATAACTAATGGAAAAACAGTGGACAATGGAGAAAGCACATTAGCAGTTGGAATTGCAATGCCAGGAATGCAAGAGAATATTGGAATTTCAAAAAATAAAATAGAAATCCCAGAAGAAATAGAAATTTCAATGGAAACTGAAAACTTTGAAATGGAAAATATTATAGCTGTAGTAGCAGTAAAAGGTATAGACGAAGATTTAACAAGCGATTTAAATAGTATGTATAGCCAAGTAAATGAATTAGTAAATGCAAGTAATCAATTATTAGAAGGTGCAAACCAAATAAAAGATGGAACAAATGAATTGGCAGTAGGAGCAAATAAATTAAAATCAGGAACAGAAACAGCATATAATGGATCTAAACAAATAAAGAATGAAGTAGAAGAAAGTACAAGAAAATTAAAAAATGACAATACTCCAGCAATAGATAGCAAAACTTTAGAAGCAATAAAAGCACAAGCAATGCAAAGTGCAACACTAACAGCAGAACAAAAAGCTGCAATATCATCGCAAGCAAAGGCAGGAGCAACATTAACAGCAGAGCAAAAAGCTGCAATATCAGAACAAGCAAAAGAAGGAGCAACACTAACAACAGAACAAAAGAAAGTAATATCAGCACAAGCAAAAGAAGGAGCAACACTAACAACAGAACAAAAGAAAGTAATATCAGCACAAGCAAAAGAAGGAGCAACAATTACAGAAGAACAAAAAGAAAAAATAAAGGCAGAAGCTAGAAAATCTGCAGAATTTACAGAAGCACAAAAGGAAGCAATAATAGCTCAAGTACCAGCAACATTAACAGATGAGGAAAAGCAACTAATAGTAACAATAGCACAAAATACGGCATATAAAACAGCAGAGGAAACAGCATTAGCAGTGGCACAAAATATAGCAACACAAACAGCAGAAAAAACAGCACAAACAGTAGCGCAAAGCATAGCAATACAAACTGCAGAAAAAACAGCATTAACAGTAGCACAAAGCACAGCAACGCAAACAGCAGAAAAAACAGCGCAAGCAGTAGCACAAAGCACAGCAACGCAAACAGCAGAGAAAACAGCTCAAGCAGTAGCACAAAGTACAGCAACACAAACTGCAGGAGAAACAGCAACACAAACAGCAACACAAGTTGGAAATCAAGCAAAACAAAAATTTACAAACCAAGTAGTATCTCAAATGAACACATTAGGAGAAGCCTTAGGAGAATTAACAAATGGATTAGAAAATATAGATAACGGAGTAAGTACATTATCATTGGGAGCAAATAAATTAGATAATGGTGCATTAGAATTAGCAACAGGTGTAAAAACATTTAATGAACAAGGAATATCAAAAATAAATAATCTAGTAAATGGAGATTTAAAAAATTTAGCAACAAGAATAGAAAAAATGAATGAACTTGCAAAAGCATATAATAACTATGCAGGAATTCAAGATGGAATGGATGGAGAAGTAAAATTCATAATGATAGTGGACTCATCATCAGACAATGGAGAAATAAAAAAAGAAGAAGCAGTAACAACATATAAAAAAGAAGATTAAATTTTAATTTATCCAATTGAGGGAAAAATGGGACAGACCCCTTTTTCCCTCTTTCTTGACTTTTTGAGCCAAAAGTGGTAATATGTGGCAATAGGAGGAGACTTAATGGAAAAAATTATAGATATATTATTAGATACGTTATTAGATGCAGTAAAGTTACTGCCATTTTTATTAATTGCATATTTAATAATGGAATATATAGAGCATAAAACAACAAATAAAACAAGGAAGACAATAAAAAAATCTGGAAAGATAGGACCATTAATAGGTGGACTTTTAGGTGCATTACCACAATGTGGTTTTTCGGTTACAGCAACAAATCTTTATGCTGGAAGAGTAATAACATTACGGAACACTATTTGCTGTGTATCTATCAACATCAGATGAGATGCTACCTATATTATTATCAGAAGGTGTTAATGGAGTTCTAATATTAAAGATATTAGGAATAAAAATACTAATAGGAATTTTTGCTGGATTTTTAATAGATTTAGTATTAAGAAGAAAAGAAGAGGAAAAAGAAGAAAATATAGAAGATTTATGCGAACATGAACATTGCCATTGTGAAGAAGGCATATGGAAATCTGCAATAAAACATACAGTAAATATATTTATATTTATCTTAATAGTATCATTATTATTAAATATAGCAATTGGATATATAGGAGAAGAAACAATAGGAAACTTAATATCAGATAAGCCAGTTCTAGGAGCCTTAATTGCTTGTTTAATAGGACTAATACCAAATTGTGCATCATCAGTTATACTAACAGAGCTTTATTTGTTAGGGGTATTGAATCTAGGACTAATGATAGGAGGCCTTTTAGTAAATTCAGGAGTTGGAATATTAGTATTGTTTAAGGTAAATCATAATACTAAACAAAATATAAAAATAGTTTTAACTCTTTATACAATAGGAGCAATTTCAGCTATGATACTACAGCTTTTGAAAATTTAGGAATTAAAAATAAATAGTATGGATGTAACGCATACGCTAAAAAGAAAATTCTAGGAATTGTTCCTAGAATTTTTACTATATACTAGGAAATTTCCTCATTTCATTCGGAAACTCAAATCGGCTAAAACAAATGGAACCCCCAAGTTGCTTTGTTGTCTTACATTACAATATATAATAAACCCTTATAATCTCTTGAAAAATTGGAAAAAATAAGGTAAAATAGAATGAAAGAAAAATGAAGGGACTACTATGAAAAAAATACTATCAATAATAATAATATTTTTAATATTTATTCTTTTATATTTTTTACAATCCAATTTTTTTATTTGGTTTAACATAGCTGGGATAAAACCAAATCTTTTTATAATTCTTTCTTTATTAATAGGAATATTTATAGGTAAAACATATGGAATTTCTATAAGTATATTTTTAGGATTAATATTAGATTTGTGTATTGGAAAAGCAATAGGGATAAATGCAATAGTCTTAGGAATAGCTGGGTTTCTTCGGAGGAATATTTACTAAAAGATTCTCTAAAGACAGTAGAATGACTATAATGCTAATGACTATAGGAACAACTATAATATGTGAATTAATATCTTACTTGCTTCAAATAATAATATTTAAATTAGAGATTGATTTATTACCATTTATAAAAATAATATCGATAGAAACTTTATATAACGTAATGCTTATAATAATAATATATCCATTAGTAATAAAATTAGGAGAATTACTAGAAAAAACGTTTACAGAAAAAAACATATTTACCAAATATTATTAAAAGGAGGGAAAACTAAATATGGACAAGAAAAATGTAAGATACAATATATTAACTGTAATTGTCTATATTATAGGGATAGTACTATTAATACAGCTTTTTAACCTCCAAATTGTGCACGGAGAAGAGTATCTAGAAAAATCTAGTTCAAGACTAACAAGAGAAACTACAATACTTGCTGCAAGAGGAAATATATTAGACAGAAACGGAAATGTAATTGCAGGAACAGTTACTAAATACTCATTAAATATATATAAAAGTAAAATTGATAATGATACATTGAACAACACTATATTAGAAACTATAAATGTATTAGAAAAAAATGGAGATACATACAAAGATGAATTCCCCATAAAAGTAAATCCTGTAGAATTTAGTATAGACAAAGAAGAACAAGCAAAGTGGCTTAAAAATAATAAATTAAAAGAAGACTTAACAGCTGAAGAAGTTATACAAAAATATAAAGAAAAATATGAAATAAAAAATGATAATATAGAAGAAATAAGAAAAATAATAGCTGTTAGATATGGAATAGAAAAAGAAGGGTATAGTGCTATGAGCCCATACACTATATCAAAAAATATTAGTAAGCAAAGTGTTGCTATATTTGAAGAGCAAAGCTTAAGCTTTCCAGGAATAGATATTGAAAGCTCGCCAACAAGAAAATATCTAAGAGGAAGTTTAGCTTCGCACACAATTGGATATATTGGAGCAATAAACGAAGAAGAATATAAGAATAACGAAGGCTATTCTATGAATGACTATATAGGAAAAGCGGGAGTTGAATATGTATTTGAAAAATACTTAAGAGGCGAAAATGGAAATAAGCAAACAGATATGTCAATAGACGGAACAAAAACAGGTGAATATGTAACTAAGGAAGCAGTTCAAGGTGATAATGTTGTACTTACAATAGATGCTAATTTACAGCAAGTAACAGAAAATTCTTTGAAAACTCATTTACAAGAAATAAAAAGTGGAAAGCTTGGAGAAACAAGAAATGTAGATTCTGCAGCAGCAGTGGTGTTAGATGTAAAAACTGGAGAAGTACTCGCTCTTGCAAGTTATCCAGATTTTGAACCAGAGCTGTTTATAGATGGAATAAGTAAAGAAAAATGGAATGAATATAATGATGAAAAAAAGAGTGCATTAATAAATAGATGTATACAAAGTGCATATGCGCCAGGGTCAATTTTCAAGATGGTATCTGCAATAGCAGGACTTGAAACAGGAGCGGTAAATGCAACAGAAACAATATATGATACTGGAATTTATCCCAAAGGCTACAATCCTAGATGTTGGATATACTCAAGTTATGGAAGAGGACATGGAGCACTTAATGTTTCTGGAGCAATAAAAAATTCTTGTAACTATTATTTCTATGAGCTAATAACTAGAATGGGAATAGAAAACTTAGAAAAATATGCAACATACTTTGGACTAGGACAGAAAACAAACATCGAATTACCGGGAGAAGTATCAGGAACTCTAGCTGGAAAAACCTTATATGAAAAGCTTGGGCAAACATGGTACTACGGAAATTCTCTATCAGCAGTAATTGGACAAGCAGAAAATAATTTTACTCCTTTACAAATAGCAAGATATATAGCAATGCTTACAAATGGAGGAGAAGAAGTTGATGTAACAATAGTAAAAGATATAATAAAAGAAGACGGAACAAGTGAAGACAAAGAAAGCGTAAAAAAATATGCAGATGAAAAATTAAATCTAAGTAAAGTAAATAATGAGAAATTAGATATAAAAAAGGAAAACATAGATGTTGTTTTAGAAGGAATGAAATCTGTTACAACAGAAACAGGAGGAACAGCATATGGAGTATTCAGAAACTTTGATATAGAAGTTGGAGGAAAAACAGGTTCAGCAGAAGCAGGAGGAAAAGTAAATGCATGGTTCGTTGGCTTTGCTCCGTATGATAATCCAGAAATTGCAGTAGTAGTATTGATAGAAAATGGATCACACGGATATTATTCAGCTTATGTAGCAAAAGATATTATAGAACAACACTTTAAGCTAAAACAAGTAATAGAAGAAGACAGAACAGCATTACCATATACAGAGCAACAAAACTAGCAATAATTTTTAAAATATGAAAGTAGGAGGCAACGTGCTCTATAATTCAAAAACTTAGAATTAACTAAACAAGTACAGACTTGTGTTTGCCAGTAAAAATTTTAGGAGGAACAAATATGAGAAATCCAGTAGGAATAAGTATGAAAAAGAACGAAATAGTAATAAGGATAAGTGAAAAAGCAACATATGAAGAAACAATAGAATGTTTAAATAAAAAAATACCAGCATTAAAAAAATTATACAAAGCAGAGAAAACTCCTATATGTGTAACAGGAAAAATACTAAAGAATAAAGAAATAGAAGAAATAAAAGAAATAATAACAAAAGAAATAGATGTAAAAGTTAATTTTGATAGCCCAAAGGAATTAGGATTGCACGGAATCAAAAAAGAATTTGAAAAAGAAATAGAAAACTCAGAAACAAAGTTTTATAAAGGAAATATGAGGTCTGGACAAAAAATAGAATTTGAAGGAAGCTTAGTAATTCTAGGAGATGTTAATGGAGGAGCAGAAATAATTGCAGGAGAAAACATAGTAGTTTTAGGTGTTTTAAGAGGACTAGCACATGCCGGAGCTAAAGGAAACAAAAAGGCTATTATAGCTGCACATAGAATAGAATGCCCACAATTAAGAATTGCAAACATAGTAAAAGAAATGGAAAAAGAAGAATTAGATGAAGAATATAAATATGCTTCAGCTAATGAAGAAAATCAAATTATATTAGAAAAATAAATTGGAATTTGCCTAACTTTTTATTTGCTCTATGTTAAACGGGTTATAAATTTAAACTGTCTCATTCTTTGTCGGATTAATGAAAAATTTATTTTTCATTAATTTGTTCAAGATAACACTATTAATTTTTACAAACAATGCGTCGACAGCCCTTTGAGGCGGGGGAATACCCGTGAGCTTGGAG
>CAKPJR010000015.1 GCA_934162925.1 uncultured Clostridia bacterium
ACCCGTGAGCTTGGAGACCATTGTTTTTAAAATTAATATGTTATCTTATATAATTAATCTAACAAAAATTAAAATATAAAAAATTCCAAAAATTGCTCGGTCATGTCGCTTTCGTAGAAATTGTAAATCTTCTCTCTTCGCAGCGCCCTCATTAAAAACGAGATTCCCTACTCATATAGAAGAACAATTTCTACCTCAAGCTCAATCCATTCGCAACGTTTTTTCCATTTTTAATATTTTAATTTTTCAGAAAACAATTTATTCATACAAATTACAATTTATATTAATAATTTTTCAGGTTTTTTTAATATACATCTTGTATTATATTTTTAGTTTAGGTTATTATTATATTATGATATTTTAGGAGGTAATTTTATGGATGATAATAAAGACTTTTATAAAAATTTCGACTTAAATTCTTCAAAGAAAAGCAATGCAAAGTCAAACTTTTTCATTCCTTTTCTATCTGGTATTTTAGGAGCTTCTTTAGTTGTTGGTATAGCGTTTGGTGTTCCTAATATCAGAAAAACATTAGGAAATACTAATTCAGTCAATGCTAATACTTCTAACACTATAGAAACTTCTAATTCTGGCACAGTAAACTTTGTTTCTCTTAACAATTATTCTGATACTGCAATTTATGCAGCAAATAAGGTTCTTCCATCTATTGTCGGAATCACTGTAGAATACACAGTAAAATCTAATTTTATTCAAGGCTTATCACAACAAGCATCTGCAGAAGGATCTGGTATTATTATGAGTTCTGACGGATATATTTTAACTAATAATCACATTATAAATTCTTCTGATTCTTCTATTTACTATGAAGTCTCTGAAGCAGCTAAGGTATATGTATATTTATATAATGACACGACCCCTTATGAAGCAAAAATAATTGGTACAGATGAAAAAACAGATTTAGCTGTTATAAAAATAGATAAAGATGGTTTAACTCCTGCAGAGCTTGCAGATTCTGCTTCTGTTAAAATCGGAGAATTTGCAATGGCCATTGGTAATCCTTTAGGTATGCAAAGCAGTGTTACATCTGGAATTATAAGTGCTGTAAATAGAACTGTAGAAAGTTCAGATGGAAATACTTTTACTTTAATTCAAACAGATGCTGCAATAAATGCAGGTAATAGTGGTGGTGCTTTGATTAATTCTGAAGGTAAAGTTATTGGTATAAATACCCTTAAACTATCTGGTACTGGAATAGAAGGAATGGGATTTGCAATTCCTATAAATGATACTTTAAACATTTATAACGATTTAATAAAAAATGGGAAAGTTATAAGACCATATATAGGTGTATCTGGTATAGATTTAGATAAAAGAACTGCTGAATATTACAATCTACCAGTTGGTGTGTACGTAAAACAAATTCAATCAAATAGTCCAGCTTCTAATTCAGACATAAAAACAGGTGATGTTATAACTGAAATTGATGGAACAGAAATTAGCAGTATGAATGATCTTAATAAAATTAAGGAACAAAAAAATATTGGAGATAAAATAACTTTAACAGTGTATAGAAGTGGCGAAACAAAGAAAGTAGATATAACTTTAGGCGAAACACCATAAATAACTCAAACGAATAGGGACAGACCCATTTTGTCTAAAATAGACAAAATGGGTCTGTCCCTATTCGTTTGGTTTATTTAAAAAATTACTAAATCAATCACATCTGTATAATTATCATTTCCATAAGCATATACTAAATATAGGTAATTATTTTTTCCCAAAAAGAAATTTGGAGTATTTTCTACTTCATAAATTTGAGAATCTTCGTCTCTTACATAAACATTAAATCCTTGCTCTACTATTTTCTTACTTTTGCTATTTGCATTTTTTATTTCGTTTTCTATTTTTTTATTCATTTCTTCTTTGTTTAGATTTTTATATTTTACGATATCATCTATAGTTAATAATTTATCGTTTTCTACATCGTAATTATATGTTTGAACAATTCTTCTTTGTGCATTTGCTCCTTTTTTATATTTGCACATTATAGCTAAAGAAATAATATTATTATTTACATATCCAACATAGTCTAAATTAAAAGTTGAATTTGTTGAACTATCTGCAGCAATTTTTAAAAGTTCAGTTGCAAATACATCATATATTTCTTGATTTATTTTTTTTAGTGTTTCTGTCTCTTCTTTAAATCCTGGTATTTTTGCTGTAACATTATACTTTCCTATTTTTTCTTCTTTAATATCATACTTTAGATATAATAATTCATCATAATTAAATTCTAACTTTGCTGTTGCCTCTTTATTTATAGAATCTGTAAATATCTCTTGAAAATTGTTTTTTAAATCTTCATAATCTATATTTTTCTCTTCTTTTTTTGCTGTTCCTTTATCAGTAACCTGAGCATATACTCCAAAAGCAATTGCAATGCTACAAACTAATATTATTAATATTATAACTATCAGCATTCTTTTTTCTTCAAAAATATATTTTAATTTTGACATTTGTATCTCCTTTGTTTTTTATTATAACATTTGCATTTAATTTATTCAACTTTTTATTATGCTTTCTTGACTGTAATTGATTTTTAATGTATTATAATAGATATACTTATATTAGAAAGCAGGAAAAAATATGTTATGTTCAAATTGCCATAAAAATATGGCTGTAATTTTTACAAAAAAAATTGATGGTGATAAAAGTTCTGTGGAAGGACTTTGTTATAATTGTGCAAAGGAAAAAGGTATTAACCCTCTAGAAATTTTGGCAAAGCAAGCCAACCTTTCAGAAGATGAATTAAATGATATGTCGAAACAATTTGAAAATATTTTTGATGATATTTCTGAAAATTTTAATATTGATGAATTATCTAACGAAGCTAATGGAAGTGAAGGTGTTTCTTTAGGTTCAATTTTCTCAAATATGTTTAATGATAAGAATTCAAATGAAACTTCTAAAGAATCTAATGATTCTACAGATAAGAAAAAAGTAAAAACAGAAAAAAGGCCTAGAGAGAAAAAGAAAAGCTTTTTAGACATATATGGTACAAATTTAACTAACAAGGCTAGAAAAAACGAATTAGATATTGTTATTGGCCGTGATAAAGAAATAGAAAGAGTTATTCAAATTTTAAATAGGCGTTCTAAAAATAATCCTTGTTTAATTGGTGAGCCTGGGGTACGGAAAAACCGCTATTGCTCAAGGTCTAGCAATAAAAATTGCTAACAGTCAGGTACCTGCAAAATTATTAAACAAAGAAGTTTATCTTTTAGATATGACTGCTGTAATTGCTGGTACACAGTTTAGAGGACAGTTTGAGGGAAGAATGAAATCTCTAATAGATGAATGTAAACAGGCTGGTAATATAATTTTAGTAATAGATGAAATTCATAATATAATTGGGGCTGGAGATGCTGAGCATTCAATGAATGCTGCAAATATTTTAAAGCCTTCTCTTTCTAATGGCGAAATTCAGCTTATAGGTACTACAACTTTAAAAGAATATAGAAAATATATAGAAAAAGATTCTGCTTTAGAAAGAAGATTCCAACCTGTACTTGTTGAAGAGCCAACAGTAGAAGATACAATAGAAATTTTAAAGGGTATAAAAAAATATTATGAAGATTTTCATAAAGTTAGAATTTCTAATGATGTAATTGCTCAAACTGTTAAAATGTCTGAAAAATATATACATGATAGATTTTTACCAGATAAAGCAATAGACATCTTAGATGAAGCTTGTTCTAAAATCAATTTAGACAATAAAGAATTATACGAATTAGAAATATTAAAAAATAGACTCGCTAAAATTCAAGAAGAAAAAGAAGAAGCTGTTGAATCTGATTCTATAGAAGATTATCAAAAAGCAGCAGATTTAAAAACTGAAGAATGCAATATATTAGAAACAATGGATGAGTTAAATAAAAAATTAGAATTAACAAGCTTAACTCTAAATGATGTTGCAGAAGTAATTGAACATTCTACTAAGATACCTGTTAAAAAAATCACTGAGGCTGAAACTGTTAAATTGTTAAATTTAGAAAAGAATTTGCATAATAGAATTATAGGTCAAGATGCCGCTGTTGAAGCAGTTTCACGAGCTATTAGAAGAAATAGAGCTGGACTTCAAAGTTCAAAAAGGCCACCCTCATTTATATTTGTTGGACCTACAGGTGTTGGAAAAACAGAACTTGCTAAAACATTAGCATACGAAATGTTCGGTAGCGAAGATTCAATTATAAGAATAGATATGTCTGAATATATGGAAAGTCATTCTACTTCTAAATTAATTGGTTCTCCTCCTGGATATGTTGGTTATGATGATGCAGGTCAATTAACAGAAAAAGTTAAAAGAAAACCTTATTCAATAATATTACTAGATGAAATAGAAAAAGCTCATCCAGATGTTTTTAACCTTCTTTTACAAATATTAGATGATGGAAAGTTAACAGACAGTCAAGGAAATACAGTTAATTTTGAAAATACTATAATTATAATGACCTCTAATGCTGGTTCTAATTTAAATAATAATTCTATTGGGTTTGGAAAACAAACAATGGATAAAAGTAAAATAGAAAGTGCATTAAAAGATGTATTTAGACCAGAATTTTTAAACAGGGTAGATGAAATTGTAGTTTTCGATAGCTTAACAAAAGAACAACTATTGCAAATTGTAGATTTACTATTAAACTTAACTTCTAAAGCTTTAGATAATAAGGATATAAAATTAGGAGTTTCTATAGATGCTAAAAATTATATTTTAGAAAAGGGAACTGATTTAAAATATGGAGCAAGGCCTTTAAGACGTGCAATTCAAAGATATATTGAAGATCCAATTTCAGATATGATATTAAAATCTGAAGTTCTTCCTTTCCAAACTATTTTAGTTGATGTAGAGAATGGAAATTTAAAGTTTAATGTAAAATAATATTAGGAGGATTTATGTTTAAGCATGTACCAAACATCCTAACAATTATTCGTTTTTTGCTTATTCCAATGCTTATTATAGTTGCCCTTCAAGGCAACTATATTGCAACTATAATTGTTCTTACAGTTTCTGGAATTACAGATATATTAGACGGATACATTGCAAGGCGCTTTAACTATATAACTGATTTTGGAAAATTGATGGACCCTTTAGCTGATAAAGCAACTCAAATAACTTTACTTGCAGTCCTTACAATACAAAAAATAATACCTACGTGGATAATTGTAATTGTTCTATTAAAAGAATTTTTTATGATTGCTGGTGCTTCATTTCTTTATGGAAAAGAGTTGGTTGTGTCTAGTAAATGGTATGGTAAACTTGCAACTGTTTTATTTTATATAGCAATTGTTTGCTCTTTGTTTGTACAATATTGGAATGGCCCATTACTAAGTCATCCAGAATATAGCTTACCAATGCTACCACAATTTGATACATATATATATTACTTAGCTGTTTTTACAACTATATTCTCTTTAATAATGTATGTAAAAGCATTCTATTTGCAAGGTTATTTAAAAAAAGCAATTGGACAAGATAATAAAAAAACAGGTGCTTAAGCATCTGTTTTTTTATTCAAAATCCTCTATCGTTTTATTCAATTCTTTCTTGCTATATATTATAATCCCTCTTTTTATGTTTTCTAAGTCTTTTTCTGTTAGGTACTCTGTTGATATATCTGTTTTTTCTAGAAAAGTCTGATTATTATTTTGATCTAATTTAAATATTGCTATTTCTCCATCTTTTTCTTTTAGCAAATAATGCTCATTACAAAATTCATTCAATTCTTTATATAATACTATCTCTGTCGGAGTAAATTTTTGTATTTCCCAATCACTAAATTTTTCTTTTAATTCTGCTTCTGTTAAATTTACTTCCGCTTCTTTTATATTTTCCTTTTTTTCTATTAAATGTCCACATATATTATAATATATTTTCAAAGTCAGAACACAATTGGGCGAAGTCTTTTCTGTTTCTGAGTTTGTTTGTACTAGTTCATTATTACTTTTTAATTCTGCTGCTTTTGTACATTCATCCTCTATTAATTTTGCAATTTTTTCTGTATCGTTTTGTCTATCTACTTGTTTTATTTTATATAAATATAGCCCTGTAAAAAAACCTAATATAATTCCAATGCTAATCACAATAATAACTGTATATTTTTTCATATTTATCACCATTCTTAGCATTTCCAAAATTTAGCCTAAATATACTTTTAATTAGTTTTTAAATATGCAACAATTGCATTTTTTATTAATTCATTAATTGATATATTTTCTTCAATAGATTTTATCTTTGCTTTATTATGTAACTCAACACCTAATCTAACATTTAATGAACCTTTACATTGTTGCTCTGGAATTTCATTATTTGCTTTACAATTTTTTAAATATAAGTCAATAGAGTCTTTAAAATCTTTTTTTAATTTTTTAACTGTATCTCCTTCAAATAAAATTAAAGTATTTTTCAATCCCTCTATTTTTCCCCAAAAACATTCATCTTCATCATTATACTTTACTTCTGCCCAGTATCCCTTATATTTCATAATATTACTCATTATATTAACCTCCATTCTCTTAATGCACTTATTATTTCATTAATTTTATAAGACTTTATAATATTATTTGGATGTGGCTTATGTAATATTATTCTTCTACCTAATTTATCTTTAAATTCTACTCTAGAGCCAGAGGTAGTGCCTTTACTGTGCTCAACAAATTCCAAATAATTTAATAATGTTTTTAATTCATCATATGTAAAATCTTTTGGTTTTGACTTTAACCTTTGTATTAGTTTATCTTTTTTACTCATTTATTATACTCCTTTTTTATTTGTTTTGCAACTATTTTTAGTTGCATTTTAACTTTATTGAAAATTTAGCTTTGTTCTTATTTTCATTTTTCCTTTTCTATTTATTGTTAATTCTATTTCTCCCATTTTATCTGTTCTATAAATTTTTACTCCGTATTTATTTATTCTTTTTATTACTTCAGTATTTGGATGTCCAAATTTATTGTTTTCTCCTACTCCTATTAACGCAACTTTTGGGTTAACACTTTTTAAAAACTCCCCATTTGTTGAAGTTTTTGACCCATGATGTGAAACTTTTAATACAGTACTTTTTAGCATATTAGGTTTTACCTCTTTTACTATATTTTGTTCTGATTTTTCTATATCTCCGTGTAAACATTATGCTAAATTGGTTATATGAAATTTTGGCTACTATAGAATTATTATTTAAATCCTTATATTCTAATTTCTCTGTAGGATATAATATATCCATATTTACATCTTTATCTATGCTTAATTTGTCTCCCTGCTTTACCTTAATTATTTTTATTTTCTTTTTATTTATTATATTTGCAATATTTATATACTCTTCACTTAAATATGCTTGTTCTGAAATTATAATATTTTTTACCTTTAACTTTTCAATTACTTTTATTAGCCCATTGCAATGGTCACTATCGAAATGAGAAATCACTACGTAATCTAGTGTTCTTATTCTTCTATCTAACAAATAAGGAAGTAAAATATCTACTTTTCCTTCTCCTCCATCTATTAATATTTTTTTATTACTTGGTGTTACAATTAAACAGGAATCTCCCTGTCCAACATCTATAAAGTATATCTTCATATTTTTTGGAATAAAAATACCTATTATTGTATTTACCAATATTACTAATATTAAGGACTTTGTTGCTATTTTAATTAAATTTTTAATGGTTATTTTTTTTATAATTTCTATCTGGATTTTATATAAATGACCTTTAAAGTTATATATTGAAAATAAATAATGAAATATTAAAATTAGAATATAAATTAAAGCAATACTAAATACATATGGTGTTTTTATTATAAGACTACTTACTGGAATATTAGAGACAAATTTAGCAATTAAAATAAGCAGTTTTAAGAATATATCTAATATAATTGATAGCATTTTAGCTAATTTAAAAGAAATTAAAGATACAAAAATTGTTATAAATCCTAAAATTATAATTACTCCTAGGATTGGACTTGCAAATAAATTAGATATAAAAAATGTTAATGATATTGTATTAAACCTGTATGCCATAATTGGCATTATAAGAATTTGAGCAGAAAAAGTTACTATAAGTAATTGTATAGTTTTACCTTTTAACTTTATTTTTGATAATATTTTTTCTATGTCCTTGTCAAACATTACAATACCTAAAGTTCCTAAATATGACAATTGAAATCCTATATCTAATATGGAAAATGGATTCGATATTAAAATAGACATTGCACTTAATGCTATATTATTTATTGTATCCGATTTTCTATATAAAATCTTAGCTCCTATTGTAAGGCCTGCCATTATGCAGGCTCTTATAACAGATGGAGTAAAATTAGTTATAAAAAGAAATATTCCAAGAACTAATATCGTAATTATACCAGCATATTTTTTTGGTAATTTACTTAACATATAGCTTATTCCAAGTATTATATAGGAAGTATGTGCCCCAGATACTGCAAGCATATGTGATAGATTACTTGTTTTAAAGTTTTCTATTATTTTATCTGATATTTCTTGTTTATCTCCTAATAATATTCCTGTAAGTAAAGCTCCTGTTTCTCCTGAAAGTAGACTTTCTGCATTTTTTATTATTATATTTCTAGTTTTATTTGATTTTATAAAAATTTGATTTATGTAATTACTTTGTATGACCTTTATTTCTCCACTACTTTTAATTGATCCATATATTTTTTTACTTTTCAAATATTCTCTATAATTGAATCCCTTATAATTTCTGCTTTCACTTGGAATAATATATTCACCTTTTATTTTTATTAAATCTCCATACTGTAATAATTTTTTCTTACTTGTATTTAGAATGAATTTTTTATCTTTATATAGTTCATCTTTCATTTTTATTATATATGAGTAACTGTAGTCTTTTTCCTCTGCTTCTTTTATAATTACTGCATTTCCTTTTATAATTTCTGGAGGATTATTATAAAATTTAGTATATTTATTATTTAAATATCTAACATAATAATTTGAAATTATTATAGATATGAAAAATATGTAAATAACACTAGGTTTTAACATTATTTTTAGATATTTAGCAATCTTGCTTTTTTTATTAGATATAAGAACTATATAAATCAAACTTATAAGCGCAATAACAAAGGCTATACTTATTTTAAAGTATAGCCCATAAATAATTCCTATTATATATCCGTATAGCACATAATAATATAGGTCGTTTTATTGTTAATCACTCCTGCTTCTTATAAAATCCCCCAATTATTTTACTATTCTTCTTGCTGAATAGTAACAATTATTATAATGCCCACTACTTACTGTATCTGTTTTAACTCCAGTTCTACTGTTTTCTGCATGTACAAAGTATCCTCCTCCTGTGTATATTCCCACATGATCTGCTGTTCCATCTCTATTATTATCAAAGATTAGTAAATCTCCTGGTTGTAAGTTTGCTTTTGAAACAGCAGTGCCAGATTGTTTTTGAACTGAAAAAGATCTACTAAGTGAGTATCCACATGAGTTATACACATAGTATGTAAATCCTGTGCAATCAAATCCTGTGCTTGGAGTTGTTCCTCCTGATACATATTTATATCCTATATATTTTTTTGCAAATGCCACTACGCTTTCTCCTATTGTTGAGTTTTGTGTAGCTACACTAGCAGTTTCTGCATTAGTTTCTTGCTCTGCTTTTGTCTCTATTTTTTCTTCAGTAACAGTTCTTTCTTTATTAGCACTTCTGCTAGTTACTTCTACTGCTTTATCCGATATTAATGATTTTGATACATAACCTGTTATTTCTTTATATTGTATTTTATAAAAGTCTCCTTCTTCCCCTATAATTGTTACCTCAGTGTTTCTTAATAACGTAGTAATTATATTAGCTGATGTACTTGCAGACTCTCTTATATTTGCAGATGAGCTAACATTTATATATCCCTTTTTATTCTCTGTGGTCTTTGTAGTCTCCTCTGCTGGTTTATTATTTTCTTGAGTTTTTTCTGGTTGGGCATTGTTTGTATTTATATAATATTTTCTTACCCATCCTTGCTTTCCTTCAAATGAAATATTTAGCCAATCATTTAATTCATAGTTTATAGTTATTGTTTTTTCTTTTTCTATGTTTAGCATTACTTTTGATGTAACTGATGGAATAATATGTACATCTATATTTGAAGTTAAAACTACATTTTTAGGATATTCGCTTTTTTCCTCGTTGTTTGTTTCTTCTTGTCTTGGCTCTGTAGTCTCTTCTTGTGGTTTAGTTTCTTCTACTGAAGGAGTTTTCTCCTCTGTTGGTTTTTCTTCAGCTTTTTCTGCATTCACATACTCTGCAAACATATATCCTTCATAATTTCCATATTTTACTTTATACCATTCTCCGCTTTCTTCTATTATCTCTACTTTTTCTTCATCGCTTACAGTTGTTACTGGATTCCCAGATTTTGATGCTGTTTCTCTTAAAACTAGCCCGTTTGGTGCATTAACTGTTCCTGTTCTTGCTAAAGAAATTGTTCCAAATAAAAATATCCCTCCACATAATGCAATGGAAATCTTCTTAAATTTATTCATAAAAAGCTCTCTCCCTCTACAATTTTACTTGATTATTATATATTTATTGGGGCTTTTTGTCAAGTAAGCGTACTTATTATAATTGCATTATAATTTCTGCACAATTTTTCGAAGCTAATTTTATAAATTGATTAAAATCTATATGATTTTTTCCATTTGGTATATCTGAAATTGATCTTATTACTATAAATGGAACTTTATTTAAATAGCACACTTGTGCAATTGCTGCACCTTCCATTTCGCAACAATCTGCATTAAATTTCGTTTTTATTTTTTCTTTCATTTTAGGATCTGTACAAAAAATGTCTCCAGATGCTATTGTTCCTGTTAGAATTTTTGTATTTTCCAATTTGATATTTTTTAGACTTTGTATTAATCCTTTATCTCCTTCAAAAAAAGTTCCTGTATCTGTTATATACCCTTTTTCATGTTCAAATACAGTAATGTCAAAATCATGTTGAACAAGTTTTTCTCCTATAATTATATCTCCTATATTCAAGCTATCATTTAATCCTCCTGCAGAGCCAACATTTATTATGCATTCTAAATCAAATTTATCTGTTAAAATTTGCGTCACTCTAGCAGCATTTACTTTTCCTACTCCACATCTCGCTAGCACATACCTCTTATTATTTATTTTGCCTTTTAAAAAAGTTAGATTCCAGTAACTTATCTCTTCTATTTTATTCATTATATTCTTTATCGCGTCAAATTCTTCCTCAGTTGCAGTAATTATTGCTCTATATTTATCCATACTAACACTCTCCTATACTAACCTTATTGTAAATTATATCATATGATTTAAATTTTACAAATTCAACAAAAAAAGATTGCAAAACAAATTGCAATCTTCTTTATTATATTATTTATAAACTAAGCTAATTCTACTGTTGCTCCAGCTTCTTCAAATTTAGCTTTTAATTCTTCAGCTTCTTCTTTAGAAACTCCTTCTTTAACTGTTTTAGGTGCTCCATCAACTAAATCTTTAGCTTCTTTTAATCCTAAACCTGTTGCATCTCTTACAACTTTTATTACTGGTATTTTGTTTGCTCCAGCTTCTTTTAATACAACATCAAAAGATGTTTTTTCTTCAGCAGCTCCTGCTACTGCTCCAGCTGCTGGTGCAGCTGCTGCTACTGCAGATACTCCAAATTCTTCTTCTATAGCTTTTACTAAATCAGCTAATTCTACTACTGTCATTTTTTTGATTTCTTCAATCATTTCTTCTTTACTCATTTTATTTCCTCCTATATTTTAAGATCAAAGCTTACACTTTTGTCACTACTACTTTTGAGAAGCTATGCCTCTACTTGTAAAATAGTAATATCTGTTTTTGCTTTTCTCATTTTTATTTTCTTTTATTTTAGTGTTTGGTCACTACCCTAATTGTTTTAATTAAGCATTTGTTTCTGCTTTTTGTAATTTAACTTGATCTAATGCAACTGCAAGTTTTGATATGTTTCCAAGTAAAGCTCCAGCAAGCATAGATAGTAATGTTTCTCTTGATGGTAATTTTGCAAGTGTTATTATTTCTTCTGTTGTTACAACTTTTCCATCAATTATTCCACCTTTAATTTTATAGAATTCATTATCTTTAGCATATTCATAAATTGTTTTGCAAGCATCAAGATAATCATTGTTTCCTATTATAACTGCTGTAGGTCCTAATAGGGCATCATTTAATCCTTCTACACCGCACTCTTCTAAAGCTCTTCTTGTTATATTATTTTTTATAACATTATATTCTACTTCAGATGCTCTTAGTTTTGTTCTTAACTCTGTTACATCAGCAACATTTATTCCTCTATAGTCTGTTAAAAGAACTACTTTAGCTTCTTTAATTTTTGCTGCTAATTCAGATACTTCTTTCTTCTTTTGCTCTAATATTTTTTCACTAGCCAATTGATTCACCTCCTCCAAAACTTGAAGAGTTTTATACTCTTCTCTCTTCACCATTCATTTTTCATTAGGTTATGAAAAATTACATGGTTTATATATTTTAAAATTAAAAACTCTGTTAATCCTATTCGAGGCATTAACAGAGTTTATTACACTCTTTTTAATAACCTCGGTAGGACTTATTAATGCCTACTGTCTTTGGTCGTTCAATTATATATATTCTATACTATGATAAATATATGCTTGGTCCCATTGATGTAGCTATAGCAACACTTTTTACATATTGTCCTTTTGCTGCTGCTGGTTTTGCTTTTATAATAGCATCCATTACTGTTTCATAATTTTCTGCTAATTTTTCACTACCAAATGAAACTTTTCCAAATCCTAAATGAATAATATTTGTTTTATCTAATCTATATTCTACTTTACCAGATTTAATTTCATTTATTGCTTTTGTTACATCCATAGTTACTGTTCCTGATTTTGGGTTTGGCATTAAACCTTTAGGTCCTAATATTTTTCCAAGTCTTCCTATAACACCCATCATATCTGGTGTAGCAACTATAACATCATAATCAAACCAGTTTTCATTTTGAATTTTTGGAACTAGTTCTTCTGCTCCTACGAAGTCAGCTCCTGCTGCTTCTGCTTCTTTTGCTTTATCACCTTTTGCAAAAACTAATACTCTTTGAGTTTTACCTGTACCATTTGGAAGTACTACTGTACCTCTAACTTGTTGATCAGCTTGTTTCCCATCTACACCTAATTTTACGTGTAATTCAACTGTTTCATCAAATTTTGGTTTTGGCATTTTGCAAATTACATCTAATGCTTCTTTTGCATCATACTTTTTTGTTCTATCAATAAGCTTTTCGCATTCTTGATATCTTTTTCCTTTTTTCATTTCATTTCCTCCTTTGGTATTAACGGATTTTCATCCTCCCAATTAATTTATATCATTTTTTGATACCGTTTTCATTTATTCTGCTACTACTACACCCATAGATCTAGCAGTCCCCATAACCATACTCATAGCTGTTTCTAATGAAGCTGCATTTAAATCTTCCATTTTTGTTTTTGCAATTTCTTCTACTTGAGCTTTTGTTATTGTTGCAACTTTATCTTTGTTAGGTTTTCCTGAACCTTTTTCTATTTTTAAAGCTTTTTTAATTAAAACTGCTACTGGTGGTACTTTTGTAATAAATGAGAATGTTTTATCTTTATATACAGTTATTACAACTGGTATTATCATACCTGGTTGATTAGCTGTTTTTTCATTAAATTCTTTTGTGAATTGCATAATGTTTATACCTGTTGAACCTAAAGCTGGTCCTACTGGTGGTGCTGGTGTTGCTTTTCCAGCTTCTATTTGTAATTTAACAATGTTTGTAATCTCTTTTTCTGCCATTTTCCTCTATCTCCTTTTTATATTTGTTTTATATTTTCTCTACTTGTGAAAACTCTAGTTCTACAGGAGTTTCTCTTCCAAACATAGATACTAATACTTTAACTTTATTTTTTTCTTTATTTATTTCTTGAACTGTTCCTATAAATGAAGCAAGTGGGCCATTAACAACTCTTACTGTATCGTTAACATCATAATCAACATTAACAACAGCTGTTTCAAATCCCATATTTCTTATTTCTTCTGTTGTAAGTGGAATTGGATCTGTTCCTGAGCCTACAAATCCTGTTACACCTCTTGTATTTCTTACAATGTACCATGATTCTTCAGTTACAATCATTTTTACTAAAACATATCCTGGAAAAACTTTTTTTAAATTTGTTTTTCTCTTTCCATCTTTAATTTCTATTTGTTCTTCCATTGGAACAACTATATCAAAGAAATAATCTTCTAGTTCTCTGTTCTTTATTGTTTTTTCTAAGTCTGTTTTTACTTTATTTTCATAGCCTGAATATGTATGAACAACATACCATTTTGGTTCTTCATTTTCTTTTATTTGAGACATGTATTTTAAGCCTCCTTATTTATTGCACATTTTCCACAGAAGATTCATTCTCTACTGTTTCTTCATTATTATTTTGCTCTACAGCATTTTCTTCTTCAACATTACCGTCAATTACGTTTTCTTCTACAACAACCTTATTTCTTATGTTTGATTTCAATCTATTTATTCCTTGTTCATTAAGTATATCGAAAAATAGGTCTAGTACAAATACTATTACTGCTGTTATTAGCACAATTGTAATTACTGCTACAGTATTATTTACTATTTGTTTTGGTGTTGGCCAAATAACTTTTTTTAATTCAGCTTTAAAATCTTTGAAAAAATGCTTTTTATTTTTTACATCTTTATTATTTTTTGCATCTTTAGCCATTTTATTTCCTCCTTAAAAAAGTTCCTATTTTGTCTCTTTATGTGTTGTTCTCTTATTGCAATATTTGCAGTATTTAGCAACTTCTAATCTTTCTGTGTTGTTTCTTTTATTTTTGCTTGTAGTATAAGTTCTTCTTTTACACTCTGTGCATTCTAGTGTTATATTTTCTCTTGGTCCTTTTGCAGCCATTTTTTAGCTCCACCTCCAACTTTATTTATACGGGTTTTAACGATGCGTTTTTTAAGCTATGCTCCCATTTAGAAACATAGCTTATATAATTT
>CAKPJR010000016.1 GCA_934162925.1 uncultured Clostridia bacterium
ATTCAGGACAGTCCCCTTTTGTCATTTGACAAAAGAGGGACAGTCCCTAGAATTCCCCCTCACACAAATTCCAATTTGTTTTATTAATTACGTGTACTTTTTTTAATTATATGGTATACTATTTCTTAGGTGATATTAATGGGAAAAATTAAATATTTGTTTAAACGTATTATTAAAATGGATTATAAAAATATGTTAAAAATAGCAAAAGCTATTGGAAAAAAGACTAAGAAAAATTATATAGTAATACTAATAGATATGATTAAATGTGGATTTAAGTATCAAGCAGGATATTATGACTATCAAGAATTTGAATTCTATAATTTGAATAATGAACAAAGAAAAACATATTTAACTCGTGGTAAAAATAATGAGATTGTAAAAAAATTTAATGATAAAACGAGCTTTCATAAGTTTGAAAATAAGGTAGAGTTCAATAAGATTTTTGATAAATACTTAAAAAGAAACTGGATGGTATTAGAAAACGATAATTATAATGAATTTGAAAAATTCTTTAAAGAAAATAAAGCAATTATTGTTAAGCCAATAGATGATGAAGGTGGCCATGGAGTGGAGAAATTTGTTTATGATACTTCAACAGATTGTAAGCAAATTTATAATAAACTTATAGAAAATAATCAATTATTAATAGAAGAATGTATAAAACAACATGAAGAAATGAATAAACTTTACAATAAATCTGTAAATACTATGAGGATGTTTACTTTTTATAAAAATGGAGAGTCGTATTTTTTACAAGCTGTTCTAAAAATCGGAAATGGTGGAGTCGTAGATAATTTTTCAAGTGGAGGAATGTATACTTATGTAAGTAGTGATGGAGATGTTTATGTAGAAGCAATTGACAGAGCAGACAATATTTATACTAAACATCCTATTTCTGGTCAAAAAA
The DNA here is from genome assembly GCA_934162925.1 of uncultured Clostridia bacterium. Classification (GTDB taxonomy): domain Bacteria; phylum Bacillota; class Clostridia; order TANB77; family CAG-508; genus CAG-452. The sequence continues at coordinate 911 of CAKPJR010000016.1, forward strand.
TAGTAGGGTTTAAAGTCCCTATGTTTAAAGAGGCAGTAGAACTTGTTAAAGAATGTGCTAAAGTTATACCAGAAGTTGCATATGTTGGATGGGATGTAGCAATATCTGAAAAAGGGCCAGTAATAGTGGAAGGAAACTGTTTCCCTGGGGTTTATCAAGTAAAACCTAGTTTAGTAGATAAAAAGGAAGGCTTAATTCCTAAATACAATGAGATTATGAGAATTTTTTAAGGAGTAAAGATGTTAGAAAAAGTATATTTTGAATTAGAAGATAAAGTAGAATTAGTAGGACTACTACATAGACCAGAAAATACTACAGATGAAGTAGTAATTTCAATACATGGAATGCAAAGCAACTGCTTTAAAAAAAGAGAAGACATATTATCAAAAGTAATAAATAATGCTGGCATAGCGTATTTTGCATTTGACAATAGGGGAGCAAACCTTATGTGCTATACTAAAAAAACAGATGGAACAAAAACACTAAATGGTGGAAGCGTTTATGAAGATGTTTTAGAGAGTTACTATGATATAAAAGGTGCAATAGAAAAAATGCTAGAATTAGGATATACAAAAATTCATTTGCAGGGACATAGTTTAGGTTGCACAAAAATAGTTTATGCATATAATAGATTGAAAAAGGAAAATTATAAAAATTTAGAAAACATACAATCAATAATATTACTATCATTGGTAGACCTAGTAGATTTGCAAAAATATGATTTGGGTATTGATAAATACAATAAAATGCTCGAACTTGCAATAGAAAAGGAAGCAAGAGGCGAAGAAATGGAGTTAATGCCTTTTGATAGCTTTGATCATCCTATTAGTGTTAAATCATATTTAAGATATTATAGAGATAATCAAGAAATAGACTTTGCAAAGTTTAATGATAATAATTACGATCTTAAAGAAATTAATAATATTAGTATTCCGTTATTTTTAAGATGGGGTGAAAACGATTTAGTAGTTCAAAAACTTTATGAACTAATTGAACTTTTGAAAACTAAGATAAACAATCCTAAATTAGACATTGGTTATATAAAAAATACAGACCATGGATATACAAACAAAGAAGAAGTTTTAGGAGAAGAAATTAAAAAATTTTTAAAAATAGTGTAATGTAGTAATGTAGAAAAATTGCATATACTCAAAATAAAAATTCCTTGACAAAAGCAAAAATACCATGTAATATATTAATAGATTTTAAAAGGGAGTAGCTTAAAATTACTAATCAACAACCTCGTTTTAAACTGGTTAGTGAACCTAAATGGTAAGCAAGACTTTTAAAGAAGCTATGAAAACTAGTTTCTTTAAAAGTCTTTTTGATTTTAAGAAATTAAAAATGAAAGGATAAATATGTCATACATAATCAATAAAGAAAAGTTAAATAAATTCAAAAATTTAAATAATTACTTTGTGATAACAGATTTTGATAGAACTCTTACAACAGCAGAAAGCGAACCCACAATGGGAGTAATACCACAATATCTAGGAGGAGAGTGTTTAGAAAAAAGAACTAAAATATATGAACACTATAGGCCATTAGAATTAGACTATACAATTGAAGCAAGTAAAAAACAAGAGATAATGAAAGAATGGGCAAAAGAAAGCTTTACACTTTTAACGCAATATATAACAAAGGAAGGAATACAAAAGGCATTGATAAATGCAGATTTGTATTTAAGACCTGGTGCAAAAGAATTCTTACAAGAGATGAACAACAACAATGTTCCAGTAATAATTATGTCTTCAGGAATAGGAAATATAGTAAAAGCATTTTTAGAAAAAGAGAACTGTTTGTTTAATAATATAAAAATAGTTTCTAACTTTTTTGAGTTTAATAATGGAATAACAACAATAAATATGAACAATATAATGGCAACATCAAATAAAGAGTATGGCAGAATACCAGAGAATATAAGAAGCCAGATAGAAGAAAGAGAAAAAGCTTTAGTGTTCGGAGACTTAATAGAAGATATAAAAATGATAGACAAAGAAAAGTTATCAAAAACCTTAACATTTGGATTCTTGGATGAAAACGTAAAACAAAATCTAGAAAGATATAAAGAAAATTTTGATATTGTTTTAACAGAAAACGATAATTTTAATACAGTAAGAAATATTTTAAAGAATAAGGAGGAAAACAATGGCAACAAATTGGTTTAACAAAACAGTAGATGAAGTAGAATCTACACTAAAAACAAATGCAGAAAATGGATTAACAGCAGAAGAAGCAAAAAAAAGGCAAGAAGAATATGGACTAAATGAATTAAAAGCAAAAAAGAAAAAAAGCTTATTTGTAAAATTTTTAGAACAATTTAAAGATTTTATGATTATAATCCTTATAATTTCTGCAATAATTTCTGGAGTTGTTGGAGTAGCACAAGGAGAAGGCTTTACAGATACAATTATTATATTAGTAGTTGTAATAGTAAATGCAATAATAGGGGTAGCCCAAGAAAACAAAGCAGAAAAATCATTAGAAGCTTTACAAAAATTAAGTTCACACGTTGCAAAAGTTGTAAGAGATGGCAAGCTTCAAGTTATTCAATCTAAAGAATTAGTTCCAGGAGATATTGTAATATTAGAAACAGGTGACTATGTACCAGCAGACTTAAGAATAATAGAAGCAATAAACTTAAAATCACAAGAAGCTGCTTTAACAGGAGAATCTGTTCCAGTAGAAAAAATGGCTGCAAAAATAGAAGATGAAAAAATAGGAATAGGCGATAGAATAAATATGCTATTTTCTTCAAGCTTAATTACTTATGGTAGAGGAAAAGCTGTAGTAGTAGAAACTGGAATGAATACAGAAGTAGGAAAAATAGCAGATATAATAAATACAGCAGAGGATCAAGGAACACCACTTCAACAAAAATTAAACAAACTAGGAAAAACTTTAGGAATTGTAGCATTAGCAATATGTGCTGTGATTTTTGTGGTTGGACTTTTATATGGTAAAGAACCAATACACATGTTTATGACAGCTGTAAGTTTAGCGGTAGCAGCTATACCAGAAGGTTTACCAGCAGTATTTACAATAGTACTTGCAATTGGTGTACAAAGAATGGTAAAAAGAAATGCAATTGTTAAAAAATTACCAGCAGTAGAAACATTAGGCAGTGCATCAGTAATTTGCTCAGACAAAACTGGAACATTAACACAAAATAAAATGACAGTAGAAAAAGTATTTTGCGATGGAAACCTTGTAAACTTAGAAGAATCAGCAGATATGATAGATATTAAAAAATTAGTATATGCAAGTATGCTTTGCAATGATACAAAAATTTCAGAAGACGATAAGCTTACAGGAGACCCAACAGAAACAGCATTAGTAGATATGGCATTTAAACTGGATTTTGACCCATCAGTATATGGAATGTTTCCAAGAGTAGCAGAAATTCCATTCGACTCAGATAGAAAATTAATGACAACAGTACACGAAGAAAATGGAAAATATGTAGTTTATACAAAAGGTGGAGTAGATGAACTTCTAGCTAATTGTAATTCATATATACTAGAAGGCGATATTAAAACAGATTTAGAAGAATACAAAGAAATAATTAGAAGATACAACATGGAAATGGCACAAAATGCATTAAGAGTTTTAGCAATGGCATATAAAGTACTAGATCACAAACCAACAGCAGAAGAAATAAAAGAATTAGAATCTAACTTAACATATATTGGTATGGTAGGCATGATAGATCCACCTAGACTAGAAGTAAAAGATGCAGTACAAGAGTGTAAAGAAGCAGGAATTAAAACAGTAATGATTACTGGTGACCATAAAATAACAGCAATAGCAATAGCAAAAAGTTTAGGAATACTAGAAAATGATGACGAAGCAATTACAGGAACAGAACTAGAGGAAATGAGCGATGAAGAGTTAATTAGAAATGTAAGAAAATATTCTGTATATGCAAGAGTTTCACCAGAACATAAAGTAAGAATAGTAAAAGCATGGCAAGCAAATGGAGAAACCGTTGCTATGACAGGAGATGGAGTAAATGATGCACCATCACTAAAAATTGCAGATATAGGATGCGCAATGGGGGTAGTTGGAACAGACGTTGCAAAAGAAGCAGCAGATGTTATTTTAACAGATGATAATTTTGCAACAGTTGTGTCAGCAGTAGAAGAAGGAAGACGTATATATGATAACATTCTAAAAGCAATACAATTTTTATTGTCAAGCAATATAGGAGAAATAGTAGTACTATTTTTAGCAATACTAATAACACCATTGCTATCAAAGCAATTTGGAGTAGATATAACATTAATAGAAACATTATTACCAATACACATATTATGGATTAACCTAGTAACAGATTCATTACCAGCATTAGCACTTGCAGTAGACCCAGCAGCAGATAATGTAATGAAAAGAAAACCATTAAAAAATACTAAAAAAGGAATATTTACAAAAGGAATGACATGGAGAATAGTATATCAAGGATTAATGATAGGATTAATCACTCTTACTGCTTTTATAATAGGACTTTCAACACCAGATGTAAGTCAAGAAGAAAAGGTAAAAATAGGCCAAACAATGGCATTTTATGTATTAGCACTTTCAGAATTAGTTCATGTATTTAATATAAGAGATAACAAAAGATCAATATTCAAAACAGGAATATTTAATAATAGTAAATTAATTTTAGCAACAGTAGTATCAGCAAGTTTGATGTTTGTAATACTATTTACACAAGGATTAAGAGATATATTTGGATTAGTAATGTTGCCAGCAATGCACGTATTCGAAACAGTAATGTTAGTACTTGCACCAGTAATAATAGTAGAAATATTTAAGCTATTAAAAATAAATACAACAAAGGATGAAGAATAATATAGTAGAAAAGAAGAATTCCATACTAAACCAAATAAAGAGGCTAAAGCCTCTTTATTTGGTTGTTCTAGAGAAAGCATCCATAGCAGCATTATAACCAGCTGAAATGTTGGATTTAATAAGATCAGGATTAAGCTCAAATAAACCACCCAAAGAGTTTCTGGGAGCTTTTATTGAAATTATATCAAGATCATTAGCTTTTATAGTTGGCTTTCTTGAACCTACAGAACTTAAGTCTACCGCAATTATTTTTTGGTAGCCTTTTTTTATTGCCACATTAACAGGGACATTATCCCAAAAACCTCCATCAATACACTTTTTACCATCTATAACTTGCCTTTTAAAAATAGGAAATCCTGCAGAAGCAATAATGTAATCAACCAATTGTTGTCTTGGAATTTCATCTTTAAACGCAACAATAGGGGTAAAAGGCGTAGTACAGGTAACAATACCTAAATCAATGGAAGAAGAATAAATTGAATCCAGGTTTATAAAACGATTTATTAAATCCCGAAGGTTACCAGTAGAGTAGCCTTTGCTCTTTAAAAAACCCACAAATGCTATAAAGATATTTTCGATACTAAAAATATCTTTATTAGGATTCAATTTTTCGTTAGGAATAACATCATTTAAAGAAATTTTTAAATAAAGTTCTTCCAGGTCTATGCCTTGTACTGCAAATGCGGCATTTAGAGCACCTATGGATGCCCCAATAAATGTGCCAACAGGAATATCTAATTCCTTTATGGCTTTTAGCACGCCTACTTCATAGGCTCCACGACTTCCTCCGCCACCGAATACGACAGCATATTTTTCTTGATTCATAATGCAACCTCCTTTTGTAAGTATTTTTCAAGAAAAATTAAAAAAGTGTACAATTATAATATCATAAGCAATAAAGTTATGTCAATTTATAGAATGCTAAAAAATTTGAAATTTTTATATATAAATTTTACAAAAAACATTGACAATGTATTATAAAAAATGCTAAAATAAACAATGTCAATAAAATATGCGGATGTGGCGGAATTGGCAGACGCGCTGGTCTTAGGAACCAGTACTTCGGTGTGGGGGTTCAAGTCCCTTCATCCGCACCAGAGTAAGAAAAGAGAGGACTTTAAACCTCTCTTTTTTATTGATTTTAATGCAGTTTTAATGCAACTGACTACAAAGTTATCTTATTTTTTTCTAAATATTTAATAATTTTATCATCTTCTTGCTTTTCAAACTTATCAAATATACTTGCATATACATCTAAAGTTGTTTGTATATTCTTATGTCCTAATTTTTTTTGAAGGACTTTTATATTGACTCCTGCTTCAATGCAGCGAGTTGCATAAGTATGTCTTAACATGTGAGGAGTAATATTATTTTTAATGCAATTAATTGCATTAATTTTTTCTAAATATGATTGAACATTTCTTGGAGTTGCATTGAATAGGTAATCATTTTCTTTAGAAATATTAGTTAGTATTTTTTGTATTGTTTCAGTAATAGGAATTTCTCTATCAGATGTATATGTTTTTACCTTTTCTCCAACTATTACTTTACCAGATTCATCTCTAGTTAAGGATTTTTTAATACTAATATTCTTATCAGATATGTTCTCCCATTTAAGTGCAAGAACTTCACCGACACGCATACCTGTAAATAACATTAAGAGACAAGCATCTTTCAAAACGTTAATTTCGCATGATAATGCTTTTATGAGCTTTTTTTCTTCTTCAATAGTTAATGCTTCAACCTTCTCTGTTATTTTAGCTGATTTAGGCCTTTTTGCTTCTTCAAACGATATTGGATTTCTAATAATGTAATTTCGTTCAATTGCTCTCCTAAAAGTTTGATTAAGAAGCTGATATAATTTCTTTATACTAGATTCAGAATAAGAAGTATATGTGTTTAAAAAGTTTTTAATATCTCTTGCAGTTGCTTTTCTTATAGGCATATTTCCAAAATCAGATTTAGTTATTAACTTTAAAGTATATTTTGCTCTATTATAAGTGTTAGAACTATTTTCATTTGAGTTATGTTTATCCTCAACAATTTCTGTTGCAAGTTCAGAAATTGTTATATTGTTTTTTTCTATATATGTATCTTTTTGGATATCTGATAGAGCAGAGGTAATCTTTTCTTTAACTTCTTTTCTAGTATTACCATATACAGATTTACGATTCAGGGAACCATCAGCTTTTCTCCCAGCTGTAAATTGACCAACCCATTTATTTAATTTTTCACTATAATATATAGTTCCTTCGCCATTTCCTCGTCTTGCCATAAATCCTCCTTATAAAATAAGATAAGTATATTTCAACTTATCTTTAGTAGTCTAAAATTAATTAAAAATTAAATTCATCATCTAAATTTTGTAAATCTTTTTGTGTCTTTGGGATATAATACTCATTTAAAGAAATATGTAGGCCATTTTTCAAATAAATATTAAAATTATAATTATCATCAAAATCAATTTTAGATATATTTTTTAAATCAGTATAATCTAATGAAAATACATTTTTTGCAATACTTAATTTCTTTTTACCTCCATAAATATTATCAATATCACGAGCAAACATATAGAATGCAAAGGCTGACAATGATATAGTTATAATGTAATCTAAACTACCAAATCCAATACCTAAGCGTCCAATAAAAGTACTCATATTACAGATACCACTTATTAGTATGAATAATAAGATTAATGAATATAATACATTTCCAAGACATTTAATAAATTTCATTTTATTTCATCTCCATTTTACCAATATATTTACCAATTATTTTTATTTCTGTATCTTTGCCATATACTTGTGTCTTAAATACAGGATCTGTACTCATAGGTTCTAATAAAATAAAATCCCCTTGCCTGTTAAATACCTTTAACGTAGCGTCATACCCATTTACTAAAACTACTGCTATATCTCCATCATCAACAGAATCTGTTTTTCTGATAAGAGCATAAGCACCATTCTGTATTTCTTTATTCATACTTTCACCATTTACACGAAGAAAGAAACATTCTTCTGGATTGACTATATTCATTAGTTCAATGTCAATAGGTAATCTACCTTCTATACATTCTTCTGCCCAATTAGGTTGTCCTGCACTTATTCTGCCATAAACAGGGCACATATAGTATTTAAATTTATTAAGTTCTTGTTTATCATTTTTACCTAAAAGGAAATCTACACTGCAATTTAATGCTTTAGACATTTTTTCTAATATATCAACAGATGGCATATTTTTATCATTTTCATAGTTTGCAATGTTTGAACGAGATGTATTAATTTTTTTTGCTAATTCTTCTTGAGTTAAATCATTATCAAGTCTAATTTTTTTTAAATTATTACCAAAACTCATAATTGTACTCCTTTCTAGACAATTATAACATTTATTTGTCAGTTTTGCAAACATTTTGAAGCAAAAAACAAAAAAAATTGAAAAAAGTATTGACAGCCAAACAAACATAATATATAATGTCAGCATAACGAACAGGGAGGGAGATAAAAATGAGAGAAAGACTTATTGAAATTAGAACTAAACGAGGATATACACAAGAACAAATGGCAAACAAACTAAGCATTGCTAGAACAACGTATACAGGATATGAAAAAGGTAATGTTTCTCCATCGTTAGAAGTAGCTTTGAATATAAAAAGGATATTAAACTACAAGAATGACGATATTTTTATAAATTCGAATGTTTGTTAAACAAACAAGAAGGAGGACGAAATGGAAGAAATAAATCAATATCTTAAAGAAATAAAAGATATTTTAGAAAAGCAAAAAGAACCTAAAATATTATTTGTCAAAGATGTAGCAAGAATATTAGGAATAAATCAAAATAAAGCAAATGAGCTTTGGCACAGAAAAGATTTTCCACGGTATTCATATAGGACAAAAAAAAGTAGAACAAAAGGCATTTGATAAATGGCTACAAGAAGCAAGGTATTAGAAAGGAAGTGATCACAAATGAAAAAATATAAAATAAACAAAGCAAAATTAGCAATAAACATATTAAAAGCAGAATGTATGTTTTTACTAGCATTAGTATATGACGTAATGTTTATAAGTTATTTATTAAAGTAAGAAAGGAGTTGAGAAATATGTTAGAAAGAAGAATAAACAAAGCATTGAAGGAATCTTTAGATAAAACAATAGAAGAAAATAAGTATTTAAGAGAAATATTAAAAAAACAAATTGAAGATTCAATATTAGCATTAAATGAAATACAAGATATACAAGCAATAAAGATTTCTGAAGCAGAAAAAGATATGTTAAGAAATAGCATTATAAACAAAAAACGTACAGAGTTTGTGACAAAAATAATAGAGTTAGACGGTTCTGGAAAACATTCTAACTCATAAGAATTTAACATTACAAGTATAAATTCACTATATTTATTATATCAAAAAAAGGCAGGAATGTCAATATGGGCTGTATTTTTAGAAGAGTAAGAACAAAAGATTATAAGAAATATTATTTCTGTAAAAAGCTTAATTGTAAAGTAGAGTATGACTTTTGCAAAAATTGTGAATGTAAAGAGTATAAGAAATATAAAAAGCCGAACTATAAAAAACATAAAAGAACAAAAGCTACTGCAATACAAAAATATGTAAAAGAAGCGGTTTGGTATAGAGATAATAAGAGATGCATTTTTTGTGGTAAATTAGTGCCATTATTTTACGCAAATGCTCATTATATTCCACGTAGTGCTGGAGGACTGGGTATAGAAGAAAATATTTTTACAGCATGTGATCATTGTCATTCTGAACAAGATAATGGACTAAATACAAAAGAACATGATGAAAAAGCAGAAGCATACTTAAAAAGCAAATATCCTAATTGGGATAAGAGCAAATTAATATATGAAAAGAATACAAGAGAGGAGGAAATTTAAATGGCAGAATATAGACCAGTTTACACGATTTTTTGGGAGGACAGTAAGGTATTAGATGATATGACTCCAGAAGATAGATATTTTATGCTATATCTATTGACAAACACACATACTAATATGGCAGGTTGCTATGAGATAAGTAAAAAAACAATAAGTGGTGAGACTGGATACGATATTGAAATAGTAGAAACTTTGCTAGAAAGATTTGAAAACATACTTAAATTAGCAAGGTATTCTGAAGAAACAAAAGAAGTGCTTGTTTTAAATTGGTATAAGTACAATTGGACAAGCAGTGACAAAGTAAAAGTAAGAATAGAAGCGGATATAGAATCAATAAAATGTGATGAATTTAAAGAGTATTTAAATACTGTATGCATACCGTATAAGTATGGTATAGATACGGTATCAGATGAAGAAAAAATATACCCTATCGATACGGCATCTATACGGTATGCATATAACTAACTCTAACTCTAACACAAACTCTAACTCTAACTCAACTCAAAATAAAATAAATAAAGATGAATTAAATAAATTAATTCATCTAGTCGTGAATTATTTAAATCTAAAAACATCTAAAAATTTTAAAACATCTAGTAAAACAACTGTAAAGCATATAAAAGCTAGAGCCCTAGAAGGCTTTACATTTGATAATTTCAAAACAGTAATAGATACAAAGACATCGGAATGGAAAAACAATAAAGAAATGTCTAAATATTTAAGACCAGAGACTCTATTTGGAACAAAGTTTGAGGGATATTTAAATCAAAATTGCGAAGTTCAAAATAAAGAGCAAGAAGAAGCAGTAAACGAATATATGGAAATGAGTAGGAGGTTTGAAAATGGATAATTCTAATCTACACTCAGATGAAGCTGAAGTAAATGTTATAGCATCAATTCTAGTAATTCAAGACAATAGCAAATACATAAATAGTTTAGAAACTCAAGACTTTTACTCTAAAACTAACAAGGCAATATTTAGCTTAATGAAAGAGCTAAACGATAAAGATGAAACAGTAGATTTGCTAACTGTGAAAGAACTAGGTGTAACAAAAAAATTCAATGGAATAAAGCTATTAGAAACAATGACAGATATGACAGATAAGCTAGTTTACGCAGGAAATATAGATAAATATATAAAAATACTTAAAAACTTAAGTGTTAAGAGAAAGATATTTAATACTGCAAAAAAAGTATGTGAAGAGATATCAGAAGTAGATCCAAATAAAGACGAAATTGAAGTAAAAAACGAAGTAGTTCAAAAGTTTTTAAATATAAAAACAAACAAGAAAAATAGTAATGCTGAAATGAAAGATGTAATGCTAGAAACACTAAAAGACATAGATGATAAATATCAAAAAAGAGATGATTATAGTTTGAGAACAGGATATTTAGATTTAGACAAAATAATAGAAGGACTACATGAACAAGAATTAACTTTGTTAGGAGCAAGACCTGGTGTTGGTAAAACAGCATTTTCTTTGCAGATGGCAGAACACATAGCAAAAAAAGGGGTATATGTTTATTTTGTAAGTTTAGAGATGTCTCGAAAACAATTAGGAAATAGAATAATAGCAAGAGAAGCGGAAATTGATAGTCACGTGTTAAGAATGGGTTGGCTTACAGAAGAAAACTTTGCAAAGATAAACGAAGTGGCAGGAAATGTAGCAGATATAAAAATGTGTATAGATTCTGAGTCAACAACAATACAAGACATAGAAGACAAGGCAAATGAATTAAAGCAAGAGAAGAATTTAGGACTAATGGTAATAGATTATTTGCAGCTACTAAAGAGTAGAAATAAATTTACAAACAGAGAACAAGAAGTAGCAGACATAAGCAGAAGATTAAAACTACTATCGAAAGAATTAGATATCCCAGTTGTGGCACTATGTCAGCTAAATAGAGAAACAGAAAAAAGAAGAAGGCCATTGCTTGCAGATTTAAGAGAAAGTGGAAGTTTAGAACAAGACGCAGATAACGTAATTTTCTTATATGTTGACGATGAAGAAAAAGTAAAGAATAGAGTAATAGATGTTGAAGTAATAGTTGCAAAACAAAGAAATGGACCAACTCGGAATGGTAAAGATTCAATTTAATAAAAAACAGATGAAATTCGATAATGTAGGAGGATAAGATGAAATATATAACAACACAAGAATTTTTAAAGTTAGATGATGCTAATAAAGCAAGAACACTTAAAGAGATAGCACAAGGAGAAGTAAGATTAAAAGAAGGTGGTTTAAAAAATGGCAAAAGTAAGTGTAATAGAAACAAGAGTAAAAGAGGTATTAGAAAATAGCCCAGCAACAAGAGAAAATGACAATTTGCTATATGTTACATACTTAGAAGAATATCACTATGTAGATTTTAACAGACAGACATTTATAGATTATGAAAGATATGGACTACCGAGCTTTAAATCAATTGAAAGAACTAGAAGAAAAATACAAAACGAAGAAAGCAAATACAAAGCAAGTGAAGTTATAGAAGAGGGACGAAAAGAAGCGGAAAAACAATTTCAAGATTATTACAGGAGGTAAACAGTGGAAGAGGATCTAGATAAAATAAAACAACAAATAAATGATTTTGCTATTAAGTATGGAGTAAGATATATAGTTTTCAAGACAACTGAAACAAGGCTAGAAGAGGGCAAAATTGTTGGAACAAATGTAGAGTCAGAGCTTATATATTAAAAATAAAGTGGAAGAGGTATAGAAAATGAACAAATTTAAAGAAAGTTTAAAAGTAAGTAAAGAACAATTAGAGTATGAAGAATACAAAAGAAAAAGATTTGCAAAAGAAATACATAAAGAGAAATGGGACAATACAAGAAAAAGATTGGAAGGAGAAGCAAGATGAGAAAGATTATATTAAATAAATGCTATGGAGGATTTGATTTATCAAAAAAAGCGTATGAATTATATGCGAAAAAGAAAGGATTAGAACTATATGCATATATAAACTATTTAGAAAACGAAGGGAAATATAAATATTCAGATGGTAATTTATTTGAAAAATATTTTACTAAAGATTTTGGAAACAACGTAGAAATATCAGAAGAAGATTATGAAAAATATGTTTTATATTTAGGAGAAAAAGCAAGAGAAGATAAGACTTTAATAGAAGTAGTTGAAGAATTAGGAAAAGAAGCAAGTGGAATGTGTGGAGAGTTAAAAATCGTAGAAATACCAGATAATGCATTCTTTATAATAGATAGCTATGATGGATTAGAAACACTTTATTATAGTAAATCAGAAATATTAGAAAAATAAGGAGGCACAAATGAAACCAAAGAAACATGAGATAGTAAATTATATAGCAATGGGAGACAAGACATTAAACGAAATAAAAAGAGATTTTAAAGCACAAACAATAATAACAGCAATATTAGTAATATTAGCGTTAATAATATGCTTTAAAGCTTGGGACACAGCAGTAAAATATGAAGCATTAAAGAAAGATAAACAAGCATTAGAAGATATAACAGAAATGCAAAGAAGTATGATAAGCGATTTAGAAGAAAATTGCAAAGACTTATACATAGAGATAGAAAATTTAAAAGTTGGAGGTAATGAATAATGAAAAAATTAGGATTTATATTTGCTTTAGTTGCCGCAATTGTTATGATGACAGGTTGTGGTAAAAGCAACAGTAATACGGGAAAAACACTTGAACTGATTATATATTTTGAATCTTCGGATGTTTCTTTATGTAAAGAGGAACTGCACAAATGGCTTGGAGATAAGTATGAGATATTGTCAGAAGAATATAAGACAGATGAAGAACAGGCGGATGAATTCAGGAATAAATATGATTTGAATGAAAATATGTTTAACATCGAAACCGGTAAAGTAACAATCTGCACACTCCTGTTGGATAATATAAAAGATGAGACAGAAGCAGAAAAAATTAAGCAGGGCATGGGTGAAGTTAAAAATGTAGGGTTAGTAAAAATGTCATACCCTTATGAAAAGCAGGATGAGCAGGTTATCATAACGGAAGAAAGTGAGGAAAATTTAAAATACAAGGATGAGATTGTATTAAGTTATTACTATGAAGCAGATAATGAGGAACAGTGTGAGAATGGAATTGTTGCTTCCATAAAAGATAAATAT
>CAKPJR010000017.1 GCA_934162925.1 uncultured Clostridia bacterium
GTTTTGATTTCCTACTAATGCAATTTTCATTATAGCACCTCCACATCAATGTTTTTCATTTCCTCTTTTCTAATGCAGAGTTCATAACCTCTAAGTTCTATATCAACAGGATCTCCCATTGGTGCAATTTTTTTAATTAAGATTTCTGTTCCTTTTGTTATTCCCATATCTAATAAATGTCTTCTTACTTCTGGTTTGTCCAAATGCAAGCCTAAAACCTTTGCTCTTTGTCCTATTTTTAAATTACTTAACTGTGTGTGTTCTCCTTTTTTTAACATTTGTATTCTCCTTTGTATAATTACTAAATTATTTCATATTAGATTATATTACCCATTCGGACAAGTATGATTATTTTTCAAAAAAAATAAAGGGATTTTCCTTTACTTTTTTATTTTTATTAATAACTTTTCTATCCAGCCTTTTTTATATTTTAGTGATATATATCCAATTGTTGACATTGTAAAAGCTCCTATACAGTCTACTATCAGGTCTTCCATTGTATCTTTTAAGGCTTCTCTTCCCATAAGAGCAGTTCCGTTTTCTAATGCAAATTTTTGCATGTTTAATCCTAATATTCCGTCAAATGTAAACTCATATATTTCCCATATTACGCCAAGTGACACTGCAAAAGCAAAAGCAAATATTGCAACAAATATTGGTGATAATTCTACATGTACTCTTTCATGTTTATTTAAAATATTAACAAAAGAAAATCCTAATGCTCCTAGCATTGCTCCACTACATGTATGAAGTATAGTGTCCCAATGTGGCACTCTGTAATAAAAATTTCTTACTTCTCCTAAAAATACAGCTCCCCACAAAAATAGTACGTACACGATATACATATTTGTTGGTATTACTATTTTTAGTTTTTTTGATAGCATATTCGGTAAGAAAAATGCTATTACTCCCAATATACATTGAGTAAGCATTAATATGTAGTCTGTTTTTACTCTTACTCCTTCTATTTGTTCTACATTTGTAGTTGGAGAAACAATAATTTTATAAATTATAAATGCAATTGGAGCTATAAAGCTTATAAGTACAATTATTCCTATTATTGATTTCCAATCTCTTTTTTCTTTATTTTTCATTTATTCCTCCTTAATCTATTATATGTATAACTTTCCTAAATATCATAAATATATGTTGCTTCTAAATCAGCTTCATGAGTATATAATGCAAGAGGATATTTTTTGTATGCTTGTCCTATTGTTCCGTATAGTTCTTTTGGTTCTGTAAATCCCATATGCCATCTTATTGCATATTTTTCTTCTGGGGTTAGCTTTATAAATTCGCTAATCATCATTACAGATTTTTCTCCATGGCCATAAGGAATAGTATCTTCTATTGTATAATATGGTACTTGTTCCCATACCCCGTTATTTTTTACATTTCTAAAATCTGTTTTATAAAAATTTGTCTTACATATATCATGTAGTAATGCAACAATTTTAGCAGAATCATTGTCTTCTACTTTTGTTTTTAATATTTCATATACTTTCATGCTATGCTCAAGCAAACCACCTTTAAAGTTTCCGTGGTATCTTGTACTCGCTGGTGCTTCAAAAAAGTCTGAGTTCTCTAAAAATTCTATTAATTTATCCATTCCTTCTCTATTTGTTTCTTTTAATAATTTTATAAATTCTTCTTTCATCTTCTACTCCTTCTATTTATTGTTTAATATCATTATTTTTATATCAAATTTAGTTGTAGTTTGTCAATGAAAAGATAAAGGAGAGTCTCTTTTTAAGTCAAAAAAACAGCATAGCACCTTTTTTGGTACTATGCTGAATACAAAAGAAAATTTTTCTTGAGTTACTTGCTATTTTATTAATTTTTTTACATTTTTTCTGCCAAATTATTGATTTTCGATTGTTATTATTGGACGGACGGCTAACGAATTACTTTTACCATTAGCATTACCTGAAGAATCTATGTTGCATAAGAAATAGTCACCGAAGTCTATGCCTCCTGTTTCTCGGATGAAATTCACGCTGAACTGTACGCTGTCAGAACTCCCATACACAACACGTGAAGCTAGCCAATATGTTGCTCCCACGTTGTTTACTCCCCAATATGTCATTCTTACTAAATCTTGTTCAAAATTTGTGTCTCCTTCTAATACTACTCCATTACATGCTGAGTTCCATTTTGCTAAATTATCAGAACTATATTTTGTTGTTGTTGTTTCTTCTGATGCTCCTACACTTCTTACTCCACTGTTTGTTGGAAGTCCTTCTAAATTTTTGCAATAATTATTTATTGTTGTTATTGCACTATTATATGATTCTATTGCCTGTGATAGCTGTGTATCTGAGTCGGTTGTTCCTTCTGCATATCCTAATCTTAATTCTCCCATTGCTGTTGGGCTTACTGCTTCTGCTGTTGAGCCATTATCATATAATATAGTCCATTCATCTGTTGTTTTTTGTCCTTCTTTTCCTTTTGGTTCATATATTACCTCTAATTCTTCTGATTTATATGTTGTTGCATCACATATTATTTTATATGCTTTATTGTCATATTTTGCATATATAAAAAATTTTGTAATATCTTTATTGTATGCTGGTATTAAAAGCTCCACTCCTAATGTTTCTGCCTCATCTACATCCGCTGTTAATGGATCGTCTTTAAACGAAAAGTTATCCAAGTCAATTATTCCATCTTCACCTACTAAAATTCTTCCATTTCCATCTGCTCCTAGTATATATTTTTCTAAGTCTCCATTATTTCCGCCATTTGCTTTTCCTATATATTCTATTGTTCCATCTTCCTTTACTCTGTATTTGTTTTCTTTTGGACTTGTATATATTCCATTTTTGCCTGACCACTCGCCAGTAGGCAAACTGCTATCCAATTTTGTAAAATCTACTTTTGCATTTTCTCCCATGGATGCTACCACTGATTCCAATAGTTGCTCTTTTTCGGCTTCTATTATAGTTCTTGTTGCTGCATCTTGTGCTGTTGTAAATAGCCCTCCATTTAAGGCTACACTTATTGTTACTCCTACTAATATTAACATTACTATTATTGTTATAATTAGGGCAATTAGAGTAATTCCATTTGTGTTCTTTAATTTTTCCATTTGTTTCTCCATCCTTTCATATATCTTTTGTTTATGAAAGGATGTTATCATATGGCATTTTATTTTTTAATAGTTTTTATGTTTATTTATAATTATATATTTTTGTAAAAATTGCACATACAAGATTGTATTCTTTTACAGGTATTCTATGTTAAACGGGCTATAAATTAAGATTGCCTCTTTCTTCGTCGAATTAATGAAAAATTTATTTTTCATTAATTTGTTCAAAGATAACATTATTAATTTTTACAAACAATGCGTCGACAGCCCTTTGAGGCGGGGAAATACCCGTGAGCTTGGAGACCATTGTTTTTAAAATTAATATGTTATCTTATTTAATTAATGTAGGGGCAGGCCCCGTGTCTGCCCGAACAAAATTAATATTAGGGTGATTTTTTGAAAGCAGCCGATTAAAATCGCCCCCTTCAAAATTTGCAATTATTTTTTATAATTTTTTGGGCGTATGCAATACGCCCCTACATTATTCAAATTTAAAAATTCAGGACAGTCCCCTTTTGTTATTCAACAAAAGAGGGACTGTCCCTAGAATTTTCCTAGATATAGCGGGTCGCCGAGGGCGGCGCCACATACAATGTTTGCAATAAATTTTATACAATTTTGGTCTGAACATTAAAAATTCTCTTTTATTTTTCCTTCTTTGTATGCATTCAATAATAGTTTTAGATCGTCTATTTCTTCTTGTATTTCTTTACCTATATCTGTATCTGCAACTCTTTTTCTTTCTGTCTCTTTTGCATTTACCATTATATCATATTTAATGTCTTTTTCTTCTCTTATTGCATCTGCTTTTGAATCAAATGGTTCATTTGCAGCTAATATTAGTCCATAAGAATTGTATGTAAGCGTATATCCAGCCCTTCCTGTTTGCCCTCTATAGCTTTTTGCAAATCCTCCGATCTATTACTAGTAGTTTTCCATTTGCTTTTATAGGACTTTCTCCATCTTTTTCTTTGACTGGAATATGTCCATTTATTATATGTGAATTTTTTCCTTCCAATCCAAATTCTTTTAAAATTTTATCACATATTTCTTCATTTTCTATCAAAGTAAAATATGGATTTTTTATTTCATTATGTGTTTCTTTTTCTATTACAAAATATCTTTCAAATGTAGCAGCCTTATTTTTTCCAAATAGCGGAGATTTAGGTCCACACCATAAGTACCACATTAAATCTATGGCATCCTTGCTTTTTTCTATTTGTTCCCTTTCAGAATATGCTTTTCTTACAATTTTTTCTAAGCAATCAAAATACTCTTTTCCTTTAAGTTCCCTTCCTAATATATCTACCTTTGAAAACTCTCCATTTTCTTCCATTGGGACACATCCATGAAATAATAGATTTGAATTAAAGCACTTATATATTGATGATTTTGAGTAAAGAAATGCTATATGTTTATTAAGTGTTTCACTATTCTTAAAGGATTCTTGCAATCTATTTATTATTTCCTCTTCTTCTTTTGTCAATTTATATGGCTCTTTAGGATTAATCGTTGGAAAATTTGTGTCATTTAAATGATATATATTGTTACCTATTCTTACTGTTCCTTTATCATAGTCGATTTTGTCCAGTAGAAGTCGCTCTTGCATCTTGTATTCTGGATGTTCTTTTATAAGTTTTCCTTCTAATTTAAATTGTATTACAGCTATTGCTTTATGTAATTTTGCTATTGATATTTCATCGCTTCTTATATATTTATTGTAATCATAAATTTTAGGCATAAATTTTTCACAGTCATCATTTTGATATGTTTTAAGAGCAAATGTTGTAAGCGGTCTTATATTTATTCCGTATCCTTCCTCTAGTGTATCTATATTATCATATCTACTACATATTCTAATGACATTTGCTATGCATGCTTTATTTCCACACGCTGCTCCCATCCATAATATATCATGGTTTCCAAGTTGTATATCCAAACTATGAAAACTCATTAACGTATTCATTACTAGTTTTGCATTAGGTCCTCTATCAAAAATATCCCCTATTACATGTAAATGATCTATTGCCATTCTTTTTATTAAATTAGATATTGCAACAATAAATTCATCTGCTCTATCTAATTCTATTATTGAACTTATTATTTGTCTATAATATGTTTCTTTATCTGGTCCACATCCCTGTAAATGTAGAAGTTCATCTATTATATAGTCAAATCCCTTAGGCATGGCTTTTCTTACTTTTGATCTTGTATATTTAGAGCTAACTTCTCTTGCTACTTCTATTAGTCTATATAAAGTTATACTATACCATTCTTTTAAGTCCTCTGATGTTTTCTTTATTAATGTTAGTTTTTCCTCTGGATAATAAATTAAAGTAGCTAAAGCACTTCTCTCGCGCTCTGTTATTTGATTATCAAATATATCTTCTATTTTATTTTTTATTATTCCTGATCCATTATTTAATATGTGTGAAAAAGACCCATATTCTCCATGGATGTCACTCAAAAAAAGTTCAGTTCCTTTTGGTAAATTAAGAATAGCTTGAAGATTAATTATTTCTTCTGCCACTTGCCCTATATTGCTGTATTGCTTACTAAGTGTTTTTAAATGTCTTATTAGACTTTTATTGTCTTCCATTTTAATTCTCCATCTCTTTTATACTTTCTTCATTTTGTTTTTTCTTATCTTGCTCTTCTATTCTCTTCATTATTTTTTCTATTTGTAGATTCCAAGCTTTGGCTGGTTGTTTTCTATTATTTTCTTCATAGTCTTTTACTCCAGCAACAATAAACTTATATAGATTTTCTTTATTGTTTATAGCATTGTTATTAATATCTAAAAATTCAAATAGCTTCTTTTTTAATACAATTGATTTAGATGGTAGTTCAATTAATATTCTTAACCTTCTTAATAGCTCATATGTTACTATTGCTTCTTCTTCTGAAAGAATTTTTTTACTTCTTTTTATGCATTCTTCTTGGTCTGCTTGGCTTAACAAAAAACTACACATAACTACTCTACAAAACATATCATCCATAGCTTTTATTTTTTCCTCTTTAGTTGGAGCTTTAATAGCCTCTCTAAAATTTTCCAACTTTTTTCCCCCTTTATATAAGCTCTCCTATTAAGTCATAGTCTTTTACATCTTTAATTCTACATTTTGCAAATTTTCCTATCATATTATCTTTTGAATTTTCTATTATTACAACTCCATCCGTATCTGGTATATCCATATAGCTTCTTGCTATATAGAATTTTTGGTCAAAGGTTTTATTCTCGATCAATACTTGGTACTCTTTTCCTATGAATTTTCTTAGTTTTTTAGCTGATATCTCTTTTGCAATTTTCATAATTTGATTATATCTTTTATTTTTTGTACTATGATGTATTTGTTCTTTTAATCTAGCCGCTGGCGTTCCTTCCTCTTTTGAATATTTAAATACTCCTAATTTATCAAAATAGCCTTTTTCTACAAAATTGTACAGCTTTTCAAAATCTTCTTCTGTTTCCCCTGGAAATCCAACAATAAGAGAAGTTCTTAGTATTACATCTGGTATACTCTCTTTAATCTTTTTTATTAATGTTTCTATCTTTGCACCTGTCGTTTTTCTATTCATTCTTTTTAAAACACTATCTGATATATGTTGAATTGGTATATCAAAATAGTTGCATATTTTATCATTGTTTTTAACTGTTTCTATTAACTTATCTGTTATTGCTTCTGGATATGCATATAAAAATCTAACCCACTTTATTCCTTTTATCTTGCATACTTTATTTAATAATTCACTTAGTTTATATTCTCCATATAAATCTTCTCCATATCTTGTTGTATCTTGGGCAATTAGTATCAGTTCTTCTATTCCCTTTTTACTTAACTCTTGTGCCTCTTCTACAATGTCTTCCATTGGTCTGCTAACATATTTTCCACGTATATATGGTATAGCACAATATGTACAATTATTATTACATCCTTCTGCTATTTTTAAGTATGCTGTCTTATTTCCAGTACTTACTACTCTTTCCATATAGCTTAGTTGCTTGCAAGTGCTTGAATTTGGATTTTGGTCTAATAAGTTTAATATTTTATCCCAAAACATATTATATTCATCTATTGTGATAAATAGATCAACTTCTGGTATAGCTTTTTTTAATTCTTCCTTATATCTTTGAACTAGGCATCCCATAACAACTAGATATTTACAAATACCACTTTCTTTGTATGTTGCCATTTCTAATATTGTATCTATAGCTTCTTGCTTTGCTGATTCAATAAATCCACATGTATTAACTACAATAATTTCTGCTTTTTCTACATCATTCACTATCTCAAATTTATTATTTTTAAACAATCCTATAGCCATTTCCGTATCTATCAGATTTTTAGAACATCCTAATGATATAAATCCTACTTTCATTTCTTACTCCTCTATTAATAGTCATCATTATTACACATATTTTTTCTTGTCATTTCTAGTAAATTTAATTTTGTAAATCCTAGTATTTGTGATTTAGTTCTATCACTTTTTAATTTATTTTCTAGCATAGTTTTAATTTCATCTTTGTTTTTTTCCTCGTGCATATCTATATAATCTATAATTATTATCCCGCCTATATCTCTTAGTCTTAGCTGCTTTGCTATTTCTGTAGTTGCTTCTTTATTAACTTTAAAAACTGTTTGCTCTAAACTTTTATTACCTACGTATTTACCTGTATTTACATCAATTGCCGTTAATGCTTCTGTTCTGTCTATTGTTATAAAGCCTCCACATTTAAGCCAAATTTTTCTACTGTTTATTTTTTCTAATTGGTTTCTTAATGAATGCATTTCTAACAAATCTTCATTTTCCTTTAGTTCTAACTTTATGCAACTATCCATTCCCATGTTTCTTAATATTTCTTCTACATCTTTATAGGTTTTTTTGTCATTTACTATAACTGCATTTAAATTCTGATCTACTACATCTATTAACGTTCGTCTAAGTAGAGCCTTATTGTCATACACTAATTTAGGACCATTTAATTTATAATTTGTATATTCCTCTTGTATTGTTTTCCACTTCTTTAAAAGTATTTCTAAATCTTTTTTTAGTACTTCTTCACCTATTCCATTACTTGATGTCCTTATAATTGCTCCAGTATTTTTTGGCAATATTTCTTTAACAATTTTTATTAATCTTTTTCTTTCTTCTTCATCATCTATTTTTTGAGAAACAGTAACGAATTCGCTGTTTGGCATAAAAACAACAAATCTTCCTGGTAAGTTTATATGAGTAGAAACTCTTGCTCCTTTGCTCTCTGTTCCATCTCTTTTTACTTGTACCAATATTTTCATATTTGGTTTTATAATATCATTTATATTGCATTTATTAATTTTTTCATCTACGCTTATTTTTGTTTCATCTTCTTTTGGCAACAAGTCTTTTAATCTTATAAATGTATTTCTTTTGTCTCCAATATCTATAAAAGCAGATTGCATTCCTTGTAATACATTTTGTACCTTACCACAATATATGTTTCCTTCTAATCTTTGATGATTCTCATGTTCTTCATGTTTTTCTATCAATATTCCATTCTCTACTAACATTATACTTTTTTTATCTGGTTCTTTATTTATTATAAGTTCTAACATATTGTCTCCTTTAATTAAATTTATTCATCGCTTTATCAATTCCATTTTCTAAAATTTCTATTACAGCTTGTGCTGCTTTTTGTGTGCTTTCTATCAATATTTCTTTTTCTCTTTTTGGAATTGGTCCTATTACATAATTTATCATATCACTTTTATTCTCTGGTGTTCCTATCCCAACACGCACTCTTGAAAATTCTTCTGTTTTTAGATTTTCAATTACAGATTTCATTCCATTGTGAGTTCCACTGCTTCCCTTTGGTTTTAACCTTATATCTCCTATTTTTAAATCCATATCGTCATATATCACTATTATGCTTTTATTAGAAATTTTATAAAACTTCTTAAACTGTATTATGCTTTCTCCACTTAAGTTCATATATGTTTGTGGCTTTACCAAAATAACTTTTTTATTATTAATTTCACCCATTCCATACAATGCATTAAATTTAGATTTTGTTACTTTTATATCTGTAATTTTTGTTATTTCGTTAATTACATCAAATCCCATATTATGCCTTGTATTTGCATATTCATTTTCAGGGTTTCCAAGTCCTACTATTAAATACATAAAGTTCTCTCCTATTTATAGCTAGATTATAAGTCTTTTAACATTTAAGTCACGCATTAAATCCAACTATATCTAATATACCATATTTATCAGTTTTTGACAATATTTGTATGTGAATAAAAAAACAAAAGCCTCCCTTGTCTGAAATTATATCCATCCAAAAGAGGTTTCTACCTATCCGTTTATATTTTTAATCTTCTTTTATGTCTTTTAATATTTCTAATTGAGATATTAGTAATGATTCCATTTTTGCCTTATATACATCAAATTGCTTTTTCAAATCATCTAATTCTTTTTGTTTACTAAATATTTGTGTATTTAGTTCATCAACAGATGTTTTAGCTTGATATTCAGCATCTTTTATAATCTGTTCAGCTTGTTGCTTTGCAACAGCTGTAATTTCATCTGCTGTCTTTTGAGCCATAACCAACGTATTCTGTAATGTGTTTTCTATATTTTTATATTTTCCTACATTGCTGTCCAATTCTTCTCTTTGTGCTTTAAGTTCTGCGTTTTCTTTATATAATTTTCCATATTCTAATGTCAATTCATCTAAAAAGTCATCTACTTCATTTACATTATATCCACCTAATTTTTGTTTACCAAATCTTTTATTTTCTATATCTAATGGTGTTATCATATTTTTTCCTCCTTCTATTAATAGAAAAGGGCATACATGTATGCCCAATTTATTTAAATTAATTAATTATTTCTAAGCCATGAAACAGATAGTTTGCTTTTTATTTCTTCTCTTGCCAAATCACTTGCTATTTCATAATTTACTGGTGCAACTAGGAATATAGCGTTTGACACTTTTTGAATGTGTCCATCTAATGCATGAACTGCTCCACTAATAAAGTCTACAATTCTTCTTGCAACATCTTTATTTACATACTCTAAATTTACAATTATTGATTTTTTTTCTTTTAAATAATTACAAATTTCTTCTGATTGTTCAAAGCTTGTTGGTTGAGTAATAACCATTCTTACTTGTTGTGGTGTAGGCATGCTTACTACTTTACTCTTTCTTCCAAAAAATCCTTTTTCTTCTTGTTCTTCTTCTGGTTCTGAGTCTTTATCATAATTATATGTATATACATTATCATTGTCATTTTCTATTTCTTCTTCAGCGCCTGTATCTACTCCTAAAAAATCCCACACTTTATTCATAATTGCTCCTGCCATTTATATTAACCCCCTAAAAAATTTCTCCTTGGTAATTTACTATTACTAGTATCTTACTTTTTTAATTAGTTGTCAATAGTTTTTATCTCCTTGTAATTAAATTTTAATGTTGCTGTAATGTTTTTGTCATATTTTATCACTGTTCTATATCCTTTAAATTTGGATTAATTATTATTTCGTCATATATAGATATTTTTCTCATATTACTAATCTCTGTATCAGTATACCCCATCTCTTTCAAGTTATCATAAGTATAGTCTCCTACTATGCAATAGCTATCACTTTCTTTTAATATTTTTATTAATATTTTATTATAATATCCAGCTCTATTTCTAACTACATAGCTTAATCCATTATCATAAATAATAGCAGATTTTGGTATTTTTAGTCCTTCATATTTCCACCATATTATATCAAATGATATTTTTCTGTAATCTATTAGTTTTTCTACACATTCATTTATCTTAAATACAATTAGCACAGATCCGTCGTCTTGATTATTTAAATATTCTATAGTTGCTTTTATTTCATCTTGAGTAGATAATCTCAGTGACACTTTTTTACCTACTTTTGCTTCTTTTGCCTCTTTCGAATCTGTTACTGTTGCTATATAACATTCATAATTATTTATTACTTTTCCCATTTGATTACTAGTCGTTACAATTTGACCCGTTTTTAGTTCTAGTCCATCAAGCATTTCTTTATTTAAATTATCAAATTTATCTGGCGTTAATATTTCTTCTAAATTATCTACTCTGTAAGATATTACCCCACTTATAGGAGCTTTTATGTATTCTGAATTTTTCTTTAATTCTGATTGATATTCTTCCTTTTCTTTAATTAGCCCATTAATGTACGAACCTGCTTGGCTTAATTCTCCTGCTATTTTGGATTTTTTTGTTATATATGTGTCTATATCCTTTTTGTTTTCATTAATTTCTTGAATATTATTTTTATATTTTAATCCTTCTATTTTGTTTTCAATTTGACTTTCTACTGCCTTAACATCTCTTGGAAATAAATCTGTTTGCCCATCCATAGCTTCTTGTATTTTATTATTTAGTTCCTTTATATTTTCATTTAGCTTTTCTTCGTTGCTACCATAGTATCTAAATATATAATCTCCTTTTGCTACTTTCTCTCCTTCTGTCTTTATTTGATATATTCCGTTTTGATAGTTGTTACCTTTAACAATTTTTTCATCTCTTATTACATACCCAATAGAGCTTTCCTCTGATGATACAAACCCATTTTCTACTATAGAAACATCTGTTGGAATTAATACTAAGTTTATAACTTTATACACAATATATATAATAATTAAAATTATTATCAATAGTAATAATAATTTACTTAGAAGTTTACTTTTTGCTTTAGTTTTTTCCTTCTTCAACTTTGACCTCCTGTTTCTTAATAAATTTAAGCCTATATTCATTACTTATTTTAATGTCCTAGTTATAATATCTATGCTTTTCTCTATTTCTTCTTGTCCATCTATCCAATGTGCACCTTCTGTTTTTTTAAACCATGTTATCTGTCTTTTTGCATATCTTCTAGATTCCATTTTTATTTTATCTATCATTTCCTCTTTATTTATATTTCCATTCAAGTATTCTACAACCTCTTTATATCCGAAGTCCTTGCATTGCCGTTGGGAATTTATCATATTTTTTTATTATATTTTCTACCTCTTCTACTAGTCCTTCTTTTATCATTAAATCTACTCTTCTATTTATTCTATCATATAATACTTCTCTGTCCATATTTAAAACAAATATTTTGTAATCATATTTTAATTCATTCTTTCTAGAATCTCTATCTTGTTCAGTTTTTGTTTTTCCTGTTTTATTAAAAATTTCTAATACTCTAATAATTCTTTTTTTATCATTTATGCTTATTTTTTTCATTGCTTCTGGGTCAATTTTCATAGCCATATTATAGAGTTTTTCTAATCCTTCATTCTCTGCTATATTGTTTAATTTAATCCTATATTCTTCATCTATTTTTTCTTCTTTAAATTCTATTCCATATACCAATGAATTTATATAAAGCCCTGTTCCTCCACATATTATTGGGGCCTTTCCATTTCTTAAGATTTCTTCTATACATTTTTCTGCTTCTTTTTTATACGCTGAAACACTATATCTTTCGTCTGGCGTAACAAAATCTATCATATAATGTTTTATTCCACCCATTTCATCAGGCATTATTTTAGCTGTTCCTATATTCATGTCTTTATATATTTGCATGGAATCTGCAGATATTATTTCTCCATCTATTTTTTTTGCAAGTTCAACTGCTAATTTGGATTTTCCAGAAGCAGTTGGTCCTGCTATAACTACTACTTTAGGTTTACTCATCACTTTTTCCTTTATTTTCTACTAAATTTGCGTTCTATTTCATACTTGCTCATTTTTATTGCTGTTGGTCTTCCATGTGGGCAAGTAAATGGATTTCTTAGAACTAACAATTGTTTCATTAAATTGTCAACTTCTTCTTTAGTTAGTTTCATATTAGCTTTTACTGCTGCTTTGCATGCTACAGTGCTTATAAATTTTTCTTCTTTCTCTTGAGTAGCTGTTATTGCTACTGTATCTATTTCATCTAATAGTTGTAAAAACAATTCTTTTGTATCTAGTTCCATACATAAAGATGGAACTCCTATCAATCTTATTGTGTTTTCCCCAAACTCTTCAAATATAAATCCTGCTTTTTTAAATAACTCTGTATTTTCTCTTACTATGTCTTTTTCTTTATGTGATAAATTTATAATGTCTGGAAGTAACATTATTTGAGAATCTTTTTCTTCATCACTATAAAAGTTTTTCTTTACTTTTTCATACATTATTCTTTCATGTGCTGCATGTTGGTCTATTATATATATTTCATCTTTTATTTCTATGACAATATAAGTTGAAAATAGTGCTCCTATATATTTGTAATTTGGTATTGATGTGTATTCTTCCTTCTCTTCAAAAACAGACATATTCTTGGCTGAGCTTAAATCTATACTTGGAGTTTTAATTTCTGTTTTATTTTCTTCTGCTTCTGGTAATTTTCCAAAAGTTTTTACATACATCTCATTAAAATCTTGTTTGACATTTTTAGTTTCTTCTATTCCCTTATCCATATCTCTTTGTATGTTTAGTATTTCCGCCATTTTACCAACTTGTTCTTCGGTTGGTATTTTAAATTCTTTATTAATATTATTGTTATTTTCTAAATTATTCTTACTATTATATAAATCTTGTATTGTGTTTTGACCATTATTATCATTTATTATTTCTTCTTCTGTATTTTTTTTCTTAAATAAGTTTATAAAACTTGGAATTTTTGCTGTTTGGCTTTTAATGTCCTCTTTTTCCTCACTAATATTTTGTTTATCATTTACAATTGTACTATTATTTAAGCTTTCATTATTTTGTTCAATGGTCTTTTCTGGATCTTTTATTAATTCTTCTTTTAATAAACTTTCTTTAATAGCATGATAAATAGCCTTAAATACTTTTTGCTCTTCAGACCATCTTATTTCTAGTTTTGTCGGATGCACATTTACGTCTATTTTTTTAGGTTCAATTTCAACATTTAAAACTAAAAATCCATATTTTCCAATTGTAAGTAATCCTTTAAAAGCCTGTTCAGCAGCAGCTGATAAAGTTTTATCTTTTATATATCTTCTATTTACAAAAAACAATTGGTAACTTCTGTTTCCTCTCGCTATTTCTGGCTTTCCTACTACGCCACTTACTTTTATGTCTTCATATTCATAAGATACATCTATAACTCCTTCTGCAATTTCTTTTCCATATATGCTATAAACTACATTTTTTAATTCTCCTGTTCCTGTTGTTTGTATAACAGTTTTATTACCATTTATTAACTTTATTGCAATTTGTGGGTTTGCTAGTGCTATTCGTGTTATTACATCTTCTATGTATCCAGCTTCTGTAAAGTCTTTTTTCAAAAATTTATATCTCACAGGAGTATTAAAAAATAAATTTTTGACTGTTATAGTTGTACCAATAGTTGCTGCAATTTCTTGAGATTCTAAAACTTTTCCACCTTCTACTACGATCATGTTTCCACTTTCTTCTTTTTCTGTTCTTGATATCATCTCTACATTTGCAATTGCGGCAATACTAGCTAAAGCCTCTCC